>VMTH01000126.1 GCA_013791745.1 Candidatus Omnitrophota bacterium | reverse complement strand
TTCTGACCGTTACATAATGAAAAACACTAAAAAGATTTTTTGTGAAGGGGAAGAGCGGTGATGTTTTTGGCCGCCGCGCTGGGCAGGGCGTATCTTTATTTTGTTGCGTTCACCTCGTCGCTGAAAGAAGACAACGCTCCCGGATTTGAAGAGCTGAGAGACAGCGGCAAACCCTTCATATACGCTTTCTGGCACGGCAGGCAGCTTTTTCTCATATACACGCACCGGTTCAGGGGAATAAACATTATTATCAGCGAATCCCGCGACGGCTCTTATGTGTCGGCTCTGGCCGAAAAGCTGGGTTACGGGCCTGTGAGGGGGTCAACCAGCAGTGGCGGTATGAGGGCTCTGGCCGCAATGATAAAAAAACTCAGGAGCGGCTCCAAATGCGCTTTTACCCCCGACGGGCCGAGGGGGCCTTTGAGAAAAGTGCATCCCGGGGTTGTTTACGCCGCGCGTAAAAGCGGCTGTTCCGTCGTGCCTGTCGCTTTCGGAGCGAAAAGGGCGATGGTTCTCGGGCGGTGGGACGAATTTATTGTACCGGCGCCG
This sequence comes from Candidatus Omnitrophota bacterium, assembly GCA_013791745.1. Taxonomy (NCBI): domain Bacteria; kingdom Pseudomonadati; phylum Candidatus Omnitrophota; species Candidatus Omnitrophota bacterium. The sequence goes on along the minus strand of VMTH01000126.1, from coordinate 24,691 downwards.
TTTAATAAAATAGTCTTTTCCCACGGTAAGCCGCTTTGTTTTGACGAGAGCGGCGATATTTCCGCCCAGGAGAAAGAACTGGAAAAAGCCCTGAACGCGGTTACGGAATATGTTGACGGGCTTGCCGGATTTAAAATCGGAAAAAGAGCGCGTACGGTGACGGGAGCGTGAAACGCACGCCACGGCGCACTTGCAGCACGCCACGGCGCACTTGCAGCTGCGGCCGCATTTAGCGAGGGCGTGTGAATTCGGGGGGAATTTTATGAATGTGATAAAAATAGGCGGTGAGGTCGTCGGGGATCCGCGCGTGTTTGAGGAGTTCCGTTCTCTGCTTCAAAAGCATCTGCCCGCGGCTGTGGTCTTCGGCGCCGGCGTGCAGATAAGCTCAAGGCTGAAAGCGGAGGATATCCCCTTCGGTTTTTACAAGGGTGAGCGCATAACAACCGCCGATATGCTTGCGCTCATAGACGATGAATTCAGGAAGATGGCGAAAAATATAGCTTCTATGCTGTCCGGACTTGAAAGCGTTTTTGTCTCAGGAAGTGAGGTTTTTACTAGCTCGCAGAAATCGGCAAAGCTTGGTTTTGTAGGAGAGATCGTGTCCGTGGATATTTCAAAGATAAAATCCGCTCAGGCGCCGGTGATACTGGTGTCTCCCATAGCGTCTTCGGAAACTGAGAGCGCCGCCGGGCACCGGGACCTTTATAATGTCAATGCTGATGTTTCAGCGTCCCGCCTTGCCGCGGCTCTCGCAGCGCCAGAGCTCATATACTGCACGAAAGTGAACGGTGTGAACGATTCGTCGGGTAATCTTATAGAGAAGATAGATGCCGACGGCGCCGCCGAACTCATGGCAGAGGGGGTTATAGACGGCGGTATGATACCCAAAGTCCGCTCGGCTCTGGAGAGCCTCAAATCCGGCGTCGGCAGTGTGCGCATTGGCCGCACGCTTATAATGTGATCCCGCCGTTGTTTGACAGCGGCGCTTCAAAATTGGTAGTTTATGATCAGTTAGCATGAGAAAAAAGATATTCATCATCCACGGTAAAGGTGTCTGCAACGGGATAGGCCGGGAAACCGGCGGCGACCTTGACACGATAAGCTCAAACGTTTTCTACAGCGTCTGGGCTCAGAACGCTCTGAAGGAAGAGCTCTTGCGCGATAGCGAACAGGGTAAGGACTATGATTTTGATTTCATAAATTATTCGGAAGGGGTCAATCACCTCGTCGTGCACCGGGGCTGCGATGTCTATATCCCGGATTTCCCGGTTGACGCCCTGGCGCCGCGCCTCAAACTTGTGCGGGTGAGGGACACCGACGCCGTCGTGCTCATAAACAGATACACGAAAAATCTTAACGATTTCAGAATGTGGATCGTGACAAACGCTACTGTCGTTTCCGAAGAATACAAAAAGGTTTTTAATACCACCTTCAATCAGGTGGCAAAAATAACGGCTTATCAGGATGTGCCGGTTCTGCGCATGGCAAACGACATACTGGATATGACAAGGGCGGCCACGGAGCTTTCAATAGACGGCTCTTCCGGCGAAAAGCAGGACGCGCTTCTCGGTGACCTGATGACCTGTTTTACGGGCGACAGATTTTACGCGGCCAAAAAAGCGGTTCTTGATGCGATGAACAACGAGATCAAGTACGATATGTCGGAGATCGTTGAGAAAAAGGAAGAGATCCTCGCGCTTGATAAAGCCAATTCGCTGGATCTCTCTTCAAGGGGCCGCATAGGTTACACCGACGAACTTATTATCCTCGCCGCTGAAAGCGTCTGTTATCTGGCGAGGGGCTATGAGCAGCTGCGCGAACTGCCTTTTGATGAGTCTCACGCGAAAGACTTTGCCGTCGCCGCCGAACAAGTGCGTGAACAGTTAAAACACATATTGGTTTTCATGGATTCGCGGATAAAGAGCGCGGGAGAACAGGACGCGCTCTTAAAAAATAAATTTGCCGTTTTCGCCGGCAAAGTACAGGACGCCTTAAAGATACTTGAAGAGCTCCCTTCTTATAAAACCCCCTGCGCCGCGGAGAGCGGATTCCCCGTCACGGTCATGCTCATGGAAGATTCCACGGGCAAGGCGGTGTCGGGCATTGACATAATGTTTGAGCGCCTCAGGGGCGAGGGAAAGATCTGTTCCGTTTCCGGCGACGAGCTCGGCTCAAAGTCCGCCATCATCAAAACCGCCGAAGACGGTTCGGCGCGCGTGATCTACCGAGCGGCGTCGAAGGATGAGGTTTTCCAGCTCAATGTCACATATGACGGGCTGCATGTTATGCTCGTGCCCGAGGAGGTGGATGAGAAGCCCTGTGTTTCGTCCTCGCCGGATTATATAATAGATGAGGATACAGAACCCGATGATGAGATCGAAATAGACAGTGTCAGAAGCTCTCCTTTCGCCCACAATCTTTCTCTCACTCTCATTGAGAGGATGTTCCGCTTTCTCAAAGAAAACGATGTAAATGTCGTTTCCATAGATGACCACCATCCCTATAATCCCGAAGTCCTCTCTCTGCTTGAAAAACTCGCCGCCGAGGGCGTGATAGGTTCCGTCCATATACACGCCGCTCCCCGCGGTGTTGATGAAGCCGACGAGGAAAAGAAATGCGGAGCGGATCTCATCTACGAGAAAATGGTCAAAGACCAGCGCTGGGATAATCCCGGCCTCAAGCATTTGAGAGACATCGCTCATGTCCAGGACCTCTATCTTCCGCGCCAGTTCTGGCCGGAATCCATGGGGCCGAAAGACAGGGGTCTGGGAATAGAAATATCCAAGCTCATAGGTTCTTCTTTCAACAAAATAGAGATGACCATGGAGCTGTCAAAGCTGGACAGCAGGGAATCTCTGGAAAACATAATGAGCTCAACGGGCTGGGACAAGTTCGTAAAAGAATATGAAGATGGCCTCAGGAAGGTGCTCCCGCGCACGGAAACGAATATGGGGCACATGCTCTTTATCAGAAAACCCGATGGCGCGGATTATGAGAAAAGCCTGGGCTTTAAGGATAAGCTGAGGATTTTCTTCTCGGCCCCCAAAGACCCCGGGGAGCGGGACGCTTTTATAAAAGAACTCTACGCCAAAAATCCGAAAAACCGGCTGGTGATCATGGCGGCGCTCTCGCCTTTTACAAACGCGAAGCTCGGAGAGACGAAGATAAATGTGGCATCGGCAATCAATTATCTGCTCCATGAAAAAAAATATTACGCCGATTATTTCTTCTACTGCTACGGTTCCCAGATAATGACCACGAGGAAGCCCAATAACGAGGATGAGACGATAAATCTGAGCACGCTGATGCAGCACATAGGCACAAAGGCCGACGGCGGGCACAAAGGCGCGGCGACCTGCCAGCCTCTTTCAAATCCGAAGTTCCCGAAGAAGCGGCTCCTGAAAGTGGGCGACAGGAATATCCTGGAATTTTTTTATTACATCGCCGGCAAGGTCTGCGAATACGCGCCTTCGCTGGAACTCCTTTCGGTCAAGCCCGTCACCGTTAAAAAGTACGACGACAGTTATGAAAGGGTGCTGGAGAAGGTGCGGTACAATGTCATTGAATACACCCTGACGGATAGCGCCAGCGGAAAAACGATGAAGGCGATCCTCACCAAGGCCCCGAATGTGGCCAAGGACGGCTCGGAAAACAAGCCGGGCATAACGCAGGTCCTTGAATGGTCGGGCCGCAATTACAAACCGGAATACATATTCTTTCTGCAGGGCGGCATGTACAGCATGGAGCTCTACAATTGGGCCGATCCGCTGAAAAAACTTGATCTCCCGGCACTGTCGCAGCTTGTGGGCTGGGATGAGGACGGCGGGCTTGAAGGCATAGCCATTGCCACGCCGAAGAGGAACCGGCGCATACCTAAAGACCTGAGATGGCTGAGGGGTAGCGATTTTCTGGAACTGGGGCACAGAATAGCCGAATACATAAACGCGGGGGATTCCCATTGGAAGGTTACTTCCGTCAGGGCAGTGAAACCCGATATCCGCGCCGGGCAAAATCTTCCTCCCATAGCGGCCCATGCATACAGGATGAATTTTTTGCGCTCGAAAGACGGCAATCCCGCGCATCCGAAAACTTTTAACGCCGTGGCCATAATGGCGCCTTTTATAGACAGAAAAAGCGGCGCTTTTGAACTTCCGATGTCGCTCGTCTGCGAAGAAGTCAGGGCGCTCAATGCGGATTATCTGATTTATATGGACTGGAAGAAAATACAGGTGATCAACATTTCAAACAGAGATGATCTTATCAGCTGCGCGGATATTGCCGGCACCATGACGGGCGAAAAAGGCGAGCTCAAACACATGGCTTCCTTTGACCGGGCCGCCATCAAAGGCCTGCCTCCGGAATTTGATAAACTTTATGACAGCAAAGCCATCAAGTTCCTCAAATTCTTCGCGGACAAACTCTCCGGGAAATTCGGTTATTACAGCGATTGGCCCGTTTCGGCGGACAAGGAGCTTTCCGCGGCCAGCCCCTATCCTCTGTCGGTGAAAGACTTCAAGTCAAATTACCGCCGCGCTCACAACGCCTGAAGTTCTCCTTGCTATTTGACTAAAAATTATGTAGAATCACTTATGGATTTTGTAAAAGAGTTTTTTCAGTTTGCTTGGGAAGGGAAAAAGTACTGGCTGATTCCCATGGGAATGATACTTCTGTTTTTGAGTATTTTTATCATATTTTTTGAAAGCGCCGCCGTTGCCCCCTTCATATACACGCTTTTTTGATGTCTGAAAAAATAAAACTTCTGTGGAAGCGGTGGGCGGCGCTCGGAAAGAGAATTGCCACATTTCAGATAAAAGTTCTCTGTACTCTGGCTTATATTATTTTCATAACGCCTTTTGGTATTCTTTTTAGGTTTTTTATTCGTTTCCCAAAAGCCGGCTGGCAAAAAGTAAAACCGGAAAAAATTACGCTTGAGAAAGCAAGAAGACAGTTCTGATGAATATCCTTGGTGTCTCTTGTTGGTATCATGATTCCGCAGCCGCCTTAATAAAAGACGGAAGAATTGTCGCCTGTAGTGAAGAAGAACGTTTTTCAAGAGTAAAACATGACCACGGTTTTCCAGACAAAGCAATAAATTTCTGTCTTGAGCAAGCAGGTATCAGTTCGGGGGAACTCGACTTTGTGGTTTTTTATGACAAGCCTCTCCCTAAGTTTGAACGTATTCTGTCGTCTATCATTCAGAACGTGCCTAAATCGTTGGGATTATTCAATGAAGCCGTTCCGCTCTGGCTGAATAAAAAACTGAAGTTTCGAAAAAGAATTAAAAAAACGCTGGGTATTAAAGACGACAAAGTGCTGTTCTGTTCCCATCACACGGCTCACGCCGCAAGCGCTTTTTTTCTCTCCCCGTTTAGGGATGCGGCAATTCTGACCGTGGACGGCGTAGGGGAATGGGCGACGGCGGCGTTGGGCGTGGGTAAAGACAATGTTATTGCCATTACGGAAGAAATGAACTTCCCACATTCGCTGGGTCTTCTCTATTCCGCGTTCACCGCCTTTCTCGGATTTAAAGTAAACAACGGGGAATACAAGGTTATGGGTATGGCTCCTTACGGAGAGCCGAAATATGTTGATAAGGTTTTGAAAGTGGTTAATGTCCACACTGACGGTAGCATAGAATTAAACCTTGATTATTTTTCTTTCCACTATTCCATTACAAAAACCTATAACGATAAATTTATGGCGTTGTTCGGTGAACCGCGAGAACCCGATGCCCTTTTTTTTACAAAAAGAACTGAATTCCCTGCATACTACGGTGAAAAACCTCGCGACTTTGAAGATCAAGCGAAAAAAAATCAATACTACGCCGATATAGCAGCGTCTATCCAAGAAGTACTGGAGGATGCTCTCGTAAAAATAGGCAGATATCTGCGTGCAACGACGGGAATGAAAAATTTATGTTACTCCGGCGGCGTGGCATTGAACAGTAAGGCGAACCTACGTTTGATAAAGGAATGCGGATTTGAAGATGTGTACATTCAGCCAGCCGCAAGCGATGCCGGCGGAGCTCTCGGCGCGGCTTTGTGGTGCTGGTGCGAAGTGCTCGGTAACAAAAGAGCCGAGGTGATGGCAAGTTCTTATTTCGGAAAAGCATTTTCTGACGAAGAAATTTTGCGCGCAATTAAAGAAAATGACCTGCGTTATGAAAAACTGTCTGAAGAAAAAATTTACGAAGAGGTGTCCGATGCACTGATAAACGGAAAAGTCATTGGGTGGTACCAGGGAAGAACGGAGTGGGGTCCGCGGGCTCTCGGAAACCGATCCATCTTAGCTGACCCAAGAGACCCCAATATGAAAAACAAAGTTAACACAATTATAAAGTTTCGCGAACCCTACAGGCCGTTTGCTCCTTCGGTGCTGTCGGAAGACGTAAACAATTATATTGAACAGGAGAAAGCAATTTATCCTGACAGATTTATGCTTGTAACTTATCCCGTGAGAAAGGATAAACAGAAGGTGATTCCCGCGGTAACACACATCAACGGATCTTCCAGAATTCAGGCGGTGTACAAAGAAAATAATCCACGCTACTGGAACTTGATTAACAAATTTAAGGAAAAGACTGGCATCGGGGTCGTATTGAATACATCATTTAATCTAAAAGGAGAACCTATTGTCAATTCGCCTGAAAATGCAATAAGTACCTATCTTAACTCGGGAATAGATTTATTGGTTATGGGAAATTTCCTTATCAGGAAGCAGCGAAATGGATAAAACAACACTTGAAAATCAAAGCATTTTATGGAACGTCCGAGAATGCCGTGAAGACTCAAATTTGGATAGCGATTTTGGCATATGTTCTGATTGTCTATAAAGGGAACAAATGACAAAATCTAAAAATCGAAAATCAGCAAGTGCTAACAAGAAAAGAACAGATCATAAATTGGCAAATAGAAAAAATCGCCTAAAATCAATAATTTTGCGGCAGGTAATAATTTTTGGTTCAATATTTATAGTTTCGATCATCTCTCTTGAAATAACATTCCGGATATACCTCTTCCTAGCCCGAAAAGATGTAATAAAAGTCCTTCCCAAAAAAGAAGTTTTTGAAAAAGCATGGTTTGCGCCGCATCCATACCTAATATACGTATTCAAACCGGACAGCACTTTCCGTATGAATAAATTTGCAAGAGGTTTATTCACCATCAATCACTATGGCTTCCGCTCAACGCTTGAGTTTGACGTAAAAAACACTGTTAAGCCTCCCGGCACCCTTAGAATCGCAACACTTGGCGGAAGTACAACTATGGGAGTAAATGACGATAACTTGATCTGGCCATATCTAACCGGGAAATATTTAAAAGAGCGCAACAATAATCTTAATATTGAGGTCCTCAACGAAGGAATAATGGGATATACCTCTCTTGAGAACCTGCTGGATCTTTCTATTGAGAGTAATAGATTATGACAGTGACATCTATATCCTATATCTTGGAGTCAATGATATTTTTGCAGAAGCTCCTGTTGATATATATAGAACAGATTATGCTCATTTTCGCAGGACGCTGTACGAGAATCTTGATGGGGCTTACCTCCCTGGTTGGCTTCTGCAGTCAAAGATTATTTCTGGATTCCTTCAAATGTCAGGCGTTCGGGATAGCCGTGATCTTATTAACAATACTACTACAGGAAAGTTTCAGGTGAATTACGAAGTTCCCCAAAATCAACAGGCGATTGTTGAGCTTGCATTACGCAGAACAATAATGCGTAATGTTAAGAGTATGGTAGGTGTGATACGAGCCCATAAACCCAATGCGATGATAATTCTTTCGTCTTTCGTGGATTTTCGCCGGCTCAGAGTAATGTTCGGAATGAACAGCGATTTTGAAAAGTATGCCCATAAAGCCGGGCTTGTTTTTGTTGATGCAGCGAACAGGATACCGCAAGATGGGTCTACATACGATTACGGTCATTTCACTCCTAAAGGCGACCGTATGATGGCTGAATTATTTGCTGAAGCAATTGCCAATAATATAAGGCAAAAATAATTGTTAATATAATAAAAAAAGAGAACATTCTTTCTGGTCGTCGCCAAAACAACTGACCTCTCTGGCAATAGCCTTTTGCCGGGTAGTTTAAAAAAAGGAAGGCAAGAGGTCATTTAAACAACGAAATTCTTGATATTTTTCTCAAGGGGCTTGATAAATAACCAACGCCTTTTTACACATCTTTAAAATCACGGATATTCATACAATTTATTTATATATAAAGGGCGTTTGCTTTTCTGTTTTTATTCGCGGCAAGCTGCGCTTTTTTGCTTTTTGTGTTCAGTATTATTGTAGCCAAGTAATTTTTTTTGTTGCTCCATTTTATTTCATTTGATAGAATCATCCAATGTGCAATGGAGGAAAGATAAAATGAAGAAAATATTTTTAGCGCTTATTCTGGTAGCCGGCTGCGGCGACGGTTATGTGGCGAGGGTGGGCTCGGATAAGATCACCGCCGAATCATTCAAAAACCGGATGCTGGATGTGCCGACATATTACAGGGGTTTTCTGGAAACCGAAGGCGGCCGCCGCCAGTATCTGGAAGGGATAGTGAACGAGGGTATTCTCGTGGAGCTTGCCAGGGCTAAAGGGCTTCACCGCCGCCCTGAGGTGCGCGACAGGATAAAAGCCCTTGAAGATCAGATCCTGCTGGAGCAGGTTGTTGAGGAGCTCAAAAAAGGCCCCCTCAAAGTTGAGGATCCCGAGATCGACGAATATTACGAGAACAACCGTGATTTTTATATGCATCCGCCGAGAGTCAGAGTCTCTCATATACTCGTACCCTCAAAAGACGTTGCCGTGAATGTGCTCGCGCAGATAAAAGACGGACAAAGTTTTTCCAAGCTCGCCTCCGAGCACTCAATAGACAGGAACACGGCGGAACAGGGCGGGGACATAAATTATTTTGAAAAGGGCGATATGGTGCCCGAATTTGAGGAAGCGGCTTTTGAGATGCAGAACATAGGCGATCTCTCCAAGCCCGTTAAAACGCCCTTCGGCTGGCACATACTCAAGCTGACCGGAAGGAGCACCGCCGGTTCAAAGAATAAAGACGAGGCCAGGGATGAGATCGTGCAGTTTCTCAGCAAGCAGAAACTGGACGAGCTGCTTAAATTTTACAAGAAAAAATTTAATGTCAGGGTGAATTACGACAAACTCCCGAATATTTATCCGCCGTGGCATATGGGGCAGGAAGCGGAGCAAGAGGAGAACGGCAGATGAAAAAGATTATTTTTGCGGCGGCGGCGCTGTTGATGCATGCGGCCGGCTCGGCGCGTGTGCTGGACAGGATAGTGGCCACGGTAAACGGCAAGGCCATATTTTATTCTGAATTTACCGAGCGGCTCAAGCCTTTTCAGGCCCAGTTGAAAAACACAGCGGCCGAGGCGGATACCGAGAAACTTGAGAAGAGGATGAAAAAAGAGATCCTTGACGCCATGATAGAAGAAAAAGTGCTGCTTATCAAGGCTGAGCAGGATAATATTCAGGTCACCGAGAGCGAGGTGGATCAGGGTGTCGCCGAAATACGGGCGAGATTTAAAACCGAGAAAGAGTATACTGAGGAGATCCAGAAGCAGGGCCTGACGGTCCAGCAGATGCGGGATAACATTAAAAATCAGCTTGTGACGATCAAGCTCATAAACAAGGAAGTCCGGTCAAATATTCCCGAGCCCGCCGAAAAAGAGATGAAAAAGTTCTATGAAGCCAACGAAGACAAAATGATAGTCGGCGAGCAGGTGCGGGTGAGACAGATCTTTTTTGAGTTTGAGAGCGCCATCGCAAAAAAAGACCTGATGGCGAAGGCAAAACAGGCTCTCGCCGAGGCGAAGAAAAAACCCGAGGGTTTTTCGGCGCTGGCCGAAAAATATTCTTCTGTCCCGGAAAACGCCGGAGACACCGGTTATTTTGGCAGGGGCGAAAAGATACCCGAATTCGAGAAGCCGTGTTTTGAGCTCAATGTCGGAGGGATATCCGATGTTTTTGAGACGCCCCTGGGGTATCACATAGTCAAATGCACGGGGAGAAACGCTCCCGAAAAGAAAACCTTTGAAGAGGCTAAAGATTATATCAAAAATTATCTTTACAGCGCCGCCATGGAAGAAAAATACACCGCATGGGTGAGGGATCTGCGCGATGATGCGGCGATAAAAATACTGGATAAAAAACTGTTTGAATAAGGCCGTTCGCCCGGTAACAATTCGGGGTAGAAACCTCCGAGCAATCATATGACACCCAGGCATTGTCTCATCACTTCGGGCGATCCCGCCGGAATCGGAGCGGAAGTTATATTGCGCCTGGCCTCAAACGAGGCTTTTTCACTCGCTCCGTCTTTGATCATCGGGCGGAGATCGCTCTATGAAAAACTTTCTTCCGCTATGGGCATAAAGATTGAGATAAATCCCGTGGATGATGCTCTTCGCCTCAAAAACGGCGCGCTGAATATTCTTGAACCCCAAAGCGGGAACAAATACATTTACGGTTCCGCTCCCTGCGAAGCTTCATCGCGCGAGGCCCTGTCTTATCTTGAGCTGGCCTGCGACCTCATCAAGGAAGGTAAAGCCGATAAACTTATCACCGCCCCCGTGTCAAAACAGGGTTTAGCCGTCATAAAAAAAGGTTTCTCCGGGCACACATACTATCTTGCCGATTTTTTCGGCGTTGAGAGACAAAAAGCCGTGATGCTTTTTCTTTCGCGGACGATAAGGGCCGTTCTTGTCAGCCAGCACCTTGCGATCAAAGATGTACCTTCCGCCATAAAGAAAGAGGCGGTAATGTCTACGCTGTCGGCGGCTTTTGACGCCCTGCGTTTTTTGGGGATTAAAGAGCCCCGCGCGGCGGTCTGTTCGCTGAACCCTCATTGCGGCGACGGAGGACTGCTCGGCAGCGAGGAGAAGGACGAGATAATACCGGCGGTGGAAGAATTAAAAAAACGAGGGATGTCCGTTTCGGGTCCGATGGACGCCTTTGATGCCGTCTCCGGATGTCTGAAGAACGAGTATGACATTATCGAGGCCATGTATCATGACCAGGGCATTGCGCCGGTCAAACTTTTTTCGCACGGCCGCGCGGTGAATTTCACATGGGGGCTTCCTTTCATAAGGCTTTCGCCTCTTCACGGCACGGCTTTTGACATAGCGGGGACTTTTAAGGCCCGCGCGGAATCCATGATAGAGTGTTTTAGGATAGTTTCGCGGCTCCAATGACTTCGTCCTTCAACAAGAGGATACTTGTCATCGCTGGCAGCCGCCGCTCCGGAGCCTTCATAAGATTCCTGGATTCCAGCCCCGAGTATAACGTGACGGGCGTTTACATGGAAAAGGGCAGGGATGATGTTTTTTCCGAGGCCCGTTTGCAGACGATACCGGTTATTGAGGATTGGAGAGAATTTTTGAAATCCGGAGAATGCGACGCGGTGCTGGACCTGAGCGGCTCCCCCGCTATGGCGGGAAAGATAAAAAACGAGGCCGACCCTCTCGGATTAGAGGTCATGGGCGAGATGACCGCCAATCTTATATGGAGCCTTTTGCGCGTGGCCTGGGCCAGGGATATTTTCGACCGGCTTTTATCCAAAGTGGACCAGTCGTGGTCTTTTGACGAGATACTCATTATCCTTCTTGAATCAGCGAGGAAACTCACATCAGCCTCATCCGGCATCATTTTTCTGGGGAAAAAAGGAGCCCTCACGGATAAAATTTCGTGGGGCATCGCCGGCGCCGAATGCGACGAGGCGCTCTCGCGCGTTAAGGATTTTTCGCGTCCGGAAAAAGATTTCTATGAAGATCACGGCCGCACGCTTTACATCCCGCTTTTTGACGGGGGCTCTCCCATGGGGGGGCTCGCTCTTTTTGACGCGAAAGCTGATAATGGCGACGACGGGATGACGGAGCTGATACAGAACAAAATATCGTCCATCATCGTGCAGACGAAAGCCCTGCACAAAACAATCAAGCTCTCAAATGTGGACGGTTTGACGGGACTCTATAATCACCGTTTCTTTCATGAGCGCATGGAGAAGGAGCTCTACAGGGCGCAGCAGTATGATATGAACTTCTCTCTCATGATACTGGATATTGACGATTTCAAGAAGTTCAATGACAATCACGGACATCTTGCCGGTGACAGGCATTTGAAGAGCATGGCGAAGATCATGCGCTTTATACTGAGAGAGACGGATTTCATAGCCCGTTACGGGGGCGAGGAGTTCGCGGTCATATTGCCGGAGGCGCACATAGAGGGCGCGCGCATAGCCGCCGAGAGGATACGCAAAGCGGTTGAGAACCAGAATTTCGGAGAAGGACTTCGTTCCACCGTGAGCATAGGCATTGCCGCTTATCCGGATCACGGCGTCAAAAAGAATGATATCATAGACAAGGCCGACAAGGCTCTTTACAGGGCGAAAGGCACGGGCAAGAACAGGGTCTGCGTCCATGGGGAAAAAAACTGAAATCAAACGCCCCTTTCAATATGGGGGATATTTGCTATAATGGTGTTTGGATTTTGAAAATAACAATAGGAGGAATATGATGGCTATAGGTAAAACAGAGAAGCAGGAAGTGATTAAGAAGTTCGGTAAAGACGTTAAGGACACGGGTTCGGCGTCGGTGCAGATAGGCATTTTCAGCACGAGGATAAACGAGATAACGGAGCATCTGAAAATGCACAAGAAAGACAAGCATTCAAGACTGGGTCTGATAAAACTCGTTTCCAAGAGGAAAAAGCTTCTTTCATACCTGAAAAGAACAAACGAAGAACAGTATGGTAATATAACGAAGGACTTGAAGATACGAGTGTAAGTTTTCCGGCAAGGATGATCGGAAAAACAATGTAAGGAAGGAAAAAATGATTAAAGTGGAATCACAGGTTGCAGGAAGGAAGTTGACAATTGAAACCGGCTCGTGGGCCAAACAGGCCAACGGCTCATGCAAGGTCACATACGGCGACACGGTTGTGTTGTGCGCGGTGACGATGGGCTCGGCAAAGTCCGGCGATTTTATGCCGCTGACGGTGGATTACAAGGAAATGACATATGCCGCGGGAAAGATCCCCGGTGGTTTTTTCAAAAGAGAGGGGCGGCCGAGGGATTCAGAGATCCTCACCTCCCGGATAGTGGACAGGTCTCTGAGGCCTTTGTTCCCCAAGGGATTCATACAGGAAGTGCTGGTGTCCGTAAGGGTGCTCTCGCACGATGTTGAGAACAAATCGGATATGCTGGCGCTCATAGGCTCGTCGGCGGCTCTTCTGGTGTCGGATATACCTTTTACCACGCCGGTGGCTGTCTGCCGCATAGGCTTGAAGGATGATTCTTTTATTGTGAACCCGACGATCTCCGAGATCGCCGAATGTTCCATGGAATTAGTAGTGGCCGGCACAAAAACCGGAATCACCATGATAGAGGGCGGCGGCAGCGAGATAATGGAAGACAAAGTCGAGGGCGCCGTCAATCAGGCAAAGCCGGTGATAGACGGCATAATAGCCATGTGCGAGGACCTTCGCTCCAAAGCGGGCAAAGAGAAAGTCGTGGGCATAAGAATGCCGGCTATCGCGGAAGAATTCAAGAGCAAGGTCACAAAAGAAATTGAACCGAAACTCCTTGAGGCTTTTAAGGAAAAGAGTCACACCAAACGGGGCGGGATAATTTCGGCGATCAAAGCCGGTTCAGCCGAGAAACTGAATATCTCAGACGATGAAAAGATCGCCTACGCGGAAGTGTTTGACGGATGTATAAAAGACATATTCCTGAAGAAAATAAAAGTGGACAAGCTCCGCCTTGACGGAAGGGCTTTTGACGAGATACGGGCCATAAGCGCCGAGGTGTCTGTCCTTCCCAGGACTCACGGCTCCGCGGTTTTCACGCGCGGCGAGACCCAGGCCCTCGCGGTCACGACGCTCGGCAGCATGTCGGACAAACAGATAATGGACGAGCTGGAGGGAGATTACAAAAAGAGGTTTATGCTCCATTATAATTTCCCGCATTTCGCCACGGGCGAGGTGGGTTTTCCCCGCGGGCCCGGACGCCGAGAGATCGGCCACGGCTATCTTGCCGAAAAATCCATAGTACCGCTTCTTCCCACGGAAGAGCAGTTCCCTTACACGGTGCGGGTTGTGTCGGAGATCCTTGAATCCAACGGCTCTTCGTCAATGGCCAGCGTCTGCGGGTCCTGCCTGTCACTGATGGACGCGGGCGTGCCGATAAAGGCCATGGTGGCCGGCATTGCCATGGGCATAGCGGACATAGGCGATGAAAAAGTGCTTCTCGTCGATATCGCCGGGGAAGAGGATCATCTGGGCAACATGGATCTTAAGGTAGCCGGCACCAAAAAGGGGATCACCGCCGTGCAGATGGATCTCAAGATGGAATCGCTGGATGTGGAGACATTCAGGAAAGCACTGGCTTTATCAAAAGAAGCGAGATGCAAGATCATAGACAAAATGTCCGAGGCTCTTCCCGAGTCGCGCGGCAAGGTGTCTCAGTTCGCCCCGCAGATAGATTCCGTTAGAATAAAAGTGGATAAAATAGGCGCTCTCATAGGCCCCGGAGGCAAGAACATAAAAGGCATAATAGCCGACACGGGCTGTGAGGTCAATGTTGACGATGAAGGCCTTGTGCAGCTGGCCGGCGACAGCGTTGAGAGCATCAATGCCGCCAAACAGATGATAGAATATCTCGTGGGCGATGTTGAGGTCGGTAAGATCCACATGGGCAAAGTCATAAAGACGGTGAATTTCGGCGCTTTCGTGCAGATATATCCCGGCACTGAAGGCCTTGTCCATGTCTCAGAGCTCGCTGGGCAAAGAGTGAACCTGGTCACCGATGTGGCGCAGGAAGGCGATCAGATCCTTGTCAAAGTCCTTTCCGTTGACGACAGAGGGAAGATAAGATTGTCACGCAAAGAGGCCCTGAGGGATCTGAACATAAGCGACGAAAGCCAGTACAGTAAGTGAAGTCCCAAAAGAGCGCGACGTCTGAACTGATTTCTTTTTTCAGGGAGTGTTATTCCCTCATGAAGGATAAGGGTATCAGCCAATTCGCTTTTGAGAAGAGCGGGATCAAGATCAGCATAAAGAGAGCCCTCGCCTCTCATGATCTCCCGCGGCTTCATTCAGAGAGTATCCCTGTAAAACGCGTTCTCCCTCGTCCGGTAAAGGCTCAAACGCCTTTGGCCGCACCCGCGGAAGAGAAGGTTTTGAAGACGATCAAATCTCCTCTGGCGGGAATCTTTTATAACTCCGCTTCTCCGAACTCAAAGCCTTTCATCAATCCGCCCTGTAATGTGTCCAGAGGCGAGACTTTGAGCATCGTTGAGGCGATGAAAGTCATGAATGAGATAGAGAGCCCGTCAAACTGCAGGATACTCAGGATATTGGCCAAAAACGCGGAACTTGTGCAGAAAGGCGATGATCTTTTTGAGATAGAATAAGCGCTGTTAGGGCGGCGTTTAAGTTTAGGAAAAAATGAAATGAGAATATTCAAGATCTGTTTTTTCGCCGCCGCGGTTAATTTTTTACTATTTCCCAGCTCCCCTCTTTTCGCTGAGACGGGTAGAAGCGGAGCGTCGTTTTTGAAGATAGCGCCGACGGCGGGGGCGGAGGCTATGGGCGGAGCGTACACGGCTGTAACATCCGGCATAGGGGCATTGTATTATAATCCTGCGGGTATGGCGCGCCACGGATCGCTTTCAGCTTCAGGCGAGCGATTCCAGGCGGGCTTTACGCATACATCATGGATACAGGGAATGACTTATGATTTCGCCGGAAGCATTGTGCCTGTTATGTGGGGCAATCTGGGCATATCCGTAATATCCATGAGGAGCGGCGAGATAGACGGCAGGGACAGTGACGGCAATCAGACGGCTGATTTTGAGAGTTCCGACACGGCGTTTACGCTATCGGCGGCGAGGGAATTGAACGGTAAAAATATGCTGGGCGTCAATGTGAAGTTCATAAGGCAGACGATAGCCGATGAGAGCGCTGAGGGTTTCGCCATAGATATGGGGGCGATGAGAGAGCTGACGGATAAAGTGTCAGTCGGATTGAGCGTAAGAAACCTCGGGCCGGACATGAAATTCATAGAGGAGAAATATCCCCTTCCGCTGACATTCACGCTCGGGGGGATGTTCAAATTCGCGGGAGTGTTCGGATTGACGGCGGATATGGCCTATGAGCCGGTGGATGAGAAAAGAACATTCAGAATGGGTATGCAGGTTTGTCCGGCGAGGTTTATGGTTTTGAGGGCGGGGTATATGATGAAGGCCGTTGCGGCTGTTTACGGCAATGCTGAATCGAATGACTTCGATGAAGACGAGGGGCTGGGCGGTGGCGTAGGTTTTAACTTCGGTTCGTATACTCTTGACTACTCAATAAAGCCGTATGCCGAACTTGGCACTTCACAGAGAGTAAGTTTTAGAATTGGTTTTTAGGGGTAAAGATTAGTTGGGTTGGCTTTGGTAATGCCTATTTATGTTTGAAATTATTGGAAAATATGAATTAATTTGGGGTTAAAACGAGGTGTTGTACTGTAAGGTGTAATAGGACATATCTGATATAATGAATTTGAAATATAACTATTAAGGAGCAAATGATGAAAAAGATAATTATAATTTTAGTTTTGGTGATGGGATGGTGTAATTTTATCAAAGCAGAGGAAGTAAAAACCTCAACTGGCGTAGTAATAGAGGAGTATGTGCCCGAGGTAATAATAGAGGGTAAATGGGGAACAGGACCGGGTGAGTTTGGTAATCAGGTAGATGAAAATTTCCCGGGCACAGGCAGGGTATATAAACCCAAAAGTCTGGCAGCTGATTCAAAAGGCAATATTTACATACTGGATGTTACAAATAATCAAATACAGAAATTCGATAAAAACGGCAAATATTTGAAAAGCATTCCTGTGGAAAGTTTTATAGGTGAGCATTGGGGTTGGGAAGTGATATATAATAGTGATGGCTCTCATGCGATAATAGAAGGGAAAGAAAAACCCGAAGGCGATTTTAAAATTTTTCAAAAATTGATAACGCCAAAAAAAATCCAGGGTGTGAACATCGTCATTGATTCACAAGATAATATGCATTACTACTGTATCAGGAAGAATAACGGCAAAGAAACAGGCGAGGTGTGGCGGTTCAAGGATGATAAGCTGGCGGAGAGGCGGGAAACAGAAAAAAAAGGTAGATTTGAGGTTGAGGAAGATTACATTATTCAGAAACACAAAGTTACGAATAATATAGGAAAAATTATTATAAAATTTAGGGATGGCAGAAAAATAGAAAAGAAAATTGAATCGCATAGAAACCTAGATGAAAACGAAAAATTTGCTGTGGGTAATCCTTTTGTAATTGACAATGGTAAAAAAATTCTGATTAGTAGAAGTATTGGGAAATATGAAAAGAATTTACCATATGCAAAAGAAATTGAAACTTATATGGATATATATAATTCTAAAGGTAATTTAATCAGTACCATAAAGGGAAATTCAAGTGGAGAATTTGATGGATATGGAAATCGGTATAGCATGGCAGTTGATTCTAAAGGCATAATAGTAACCAAATTTGAGAGAAAACTTATTAAATGAAAATAATTAAGAATTGGCTAATGCATTTTTTCATAATTTCTTGGAGTGTATTATTCATAATCTCAAACAACCTTTTTGCACGTACAAGAAATAATGTATTAGCTGAGGCAGAAAGTTATAAAAATTATTCTTGGCAATGTAGTTCTAACAATATAATTAACACAGGAAACCAAACTTTATATCTTGGTAGCGTAGCAGGAGATGAATACGATGATAGAGCTGGCAAGATAGATACAGATGACAACGGTATAATTTCAGAAGCCGAAAGGAATGCCGCAATTAGTAGATGGCCATTCATCGTCAGTGTCACTCCCGTCACCGGTGAGGCGTATGCAATGGGCGGATATTCAGGGGCACTGAAATGGGGGGCGGATACGGTTGTTGTTTTTGAAGATAGAATCGGCAGAACAAATGAAAAATGGATAGCGGGAGCAAGGGAAGAGGATGTAGCTATCCCAGGGAACCCGACAGATATACCGAGTGGATATACAGGATTTACGGGAATAGACTGTTCGGGTTTTGTTGGTAATTCGCTTGACATTAGCAGATTTGCCTCTGACGAGTATAAATTAAATGTTACTCAGATAACAACGAATAGATGTCTGCCTATTGAATTAAAAAATATGAAAAAAGGGGATGTCTTTGCGTCGGGCGGGCACGTTTTGCTTTTGACAGCAGATATTGGTAATGATTTAACTCATGCGCAGGTTACGCATTCGGTTGCTCTTGAATATTCATCGGGGGAACATGTCAGAAAAGTAATAAGTGAAACAGTTGAAATAAGCGGAAGCGGAGAACAGATAAATATTCAGGAGACACAAGATAACAAGACTACAAAATTTTGGTGGCCGCACGGCTGCTACTCCCCATTCCCCCAGTTCTCCAACATCTCCCCGTCGACTTCGACAGCAATAACGGTAGCAACTACCACAATAAAAGCAACAATACAGAGCGGAACAGACCTGACTGCGGTAAGGCTCTATCTCGACGGAGAGGACAAAACAGCATTATTGAATCTTTCACTCCCGTCACAACCAGTAACCATATCATACAAAACCCCCGAGTTATCCCCCGGCAAACACAAGGTGCTTATCACTGCCTTAAACACCCTTGAATTATACGACTCAACGACTTTTTACTTTCAGATAGGAGCGTCGCCCATGGTAAAAGATGTAATGCCCTACGACGGAAAGCAGGATACACCGATACACCTGACACCGGAGATAACATTCAGCACAGCAATGGCGGCAATCCCGTTATCAGCGGTTGAGATTGCCCCTGTGGCAAGCATAACATCAGTGGATTTAGACAATACGAAACTCCAAATAAACTTTGCCAGTGATTTGGAGTATAGCACCACGTACTACATTACACTAAAAGCGGACAGCATAAAGAACTTGGCAAACATAACTCTCGATGGCAACGGCAACGGGATAAGCGAAGGAAGTCCCGCCGACGACTATCAATGGCGTTTTATAACGGAAAGTAGCCTGCAAATAGTCGGGATGGAACCTTTATATGAAACGATAGGCATAAATCCAATAATCAGCGCTTTGGTAATCTCAAAGACGAATCAGACGATAAATATAGATGAGATGAAGCTGAACGGGAATTTAATAAATGCGGCTGATATAACTGTGACTTCGGCTAATGACATAGCGGGTATGTCGGCTGTCAAAGTGAAATATAATAGTGAGGGTATAAACTTTAATCTTGGCAACAAAAATTATGTTTATCTAAAGGCGAGTGATGGAACTGGCCAAATTAGTGAGAAGGAATGGTGGTTTAAAGTAACTGACAGATTGGAAATAAATATGTACGGTACGTTGAAAAATTCAGTAATCAGACCCGCACCTTACTACGAGTATAAATGTGAAATGACGGATGGCTTATATCTTAGATGGAATAAAGTATTGGGAGCAGTAAAGTATTACATTGTAAGGCGCACAAATTATAGTAATATAGTAGGAACCACATATTCGGAAGATGAAAGTTTGTTGTTGGCAAAAGATTGGTCGTTCTATGTTGACTGCGACGCAGGCGTTCAACCGCCTACCAGTACGGCCGAATTAATTGCATTTGGAGGCCTGTGGTATAGCGGATTCCATCTTTCTGCTTGGGATTATGGTTGGTATTTTGGCGTAGCGTCTGATGGCTTGCTGTTACGTACTAACCAATATGAAATAACACCAATATTTGGTGATAATACATGGGGTAAAACAACAGTGTATACATACAGATATGAAGAATATGATGATTTTGCTGAAAATTTGACTTTTGATCATTACCGTAGCTGGACGGTAAAAATGGGATGGTAAAATTGAAGAAGATATTAATTTATATTGCTTTAGTAGCAGTCTTTAGCAATATGATAAGGGCTGATATAATAGATGAAATCATAGAAAAAAATACAGGCGATGGTGTTCCGAAGTGTGCAGGGCAATATGCGGAGGGATTAAAGGGTTGTACATATCTTATTGACAAAGGATGCGGGGTAGTCAAAAAATACGACAAAAATCGTGAATATATTATGGATTTTCCGGGTGTTATTCAAAAGCCCGAGGGGATTGCAATAGATGGACAAAACAGGATATATGTATCGGATAACTCGAATAATAGGACTTCGGATAGTTCGTATAGCAGAATATATGTTTTTACGGAGGATGGCGTAAATTTTAATGTAATTGATGGGTATGTTGAATCTACCGCGCAGTATAGGTTTAACAATCCAAAAACATTACGTGTCGTTGGAGATAAGATAACGATAGGGGACCAAAACAATAAAAGGATTTCAGTTATTAATGACTTGGGTAACGTTATAGGGACTGCTCCAATAGATATTACAACTCCTGTTGCTTTTTTTAAATACAGGGGTCAAAAATATGATTTTAATAGTGTGCCTATGGTTTCAGCCAAATATAATCCCTGTATTGTATTCGATGAATACAATGATTTTGGAATTATCAGACTGTACATTGATATTGACCAGAGCGGAAGTTGGAAAGAATATCAAAGCCAAGGATATTTCCCGCTCAGTTTAGCAGATGGAACACACAATATATCTTTTTACACGAAAAATTATTTAGGTAGCGTGAGTGCGGTCGAAAGTTTTAGTGTTACATTTGATAATACAATAGCCCCTGCCGTAATTACAACTTTAACGGCAGATACGGGCTATTCTATCACAT
Source organism: Candidatus Omnitrophota bacterium (assembly GCA_013791745.1). Lineage (NCBI taxonomy): Bacteria > Pseudomonadati > Candidatus Omnitrophota > Candidatus Omnitrophota bacterium. Next base: position 3,929 of record VMTH01000126.1, on the reverse strand, counting down.
TGAACTGGATTGCAACAGGGTCTGATGGAAATTCAGGAACAGCTAGTGGGTATATATTGAAATATTCATCGTTTTCGATTACAGATGAAGCGTTGTTTAATTCGGCGGATACTTATGCTCAGAACTGGACTCCGCTTTCGGCAGGGAGCAAAGAAACAAAGGAGCTTGATGGTCTGGAAGAAGGCATGATATGGTATTTTGCGATTAAGGCGTATGATGCGGGGGACAATGAATCTAATATTTCAAATTCAACTTCGGCCATAGTTATAGAAAATTACCGCTTTGTTTCTGTGAGCGGCTCTGATTCAAATGACGGTTTAACGGAGGATGCGGCATTCGCGACGATACAGAAAGCTATGGACAGCGCGGTTCCGGGCACGAAGATTATTATAACTGAAGGGACTTATTCTAATCAGACGGTCATTATATCTACAAGCGGAACGGTAGAGAAGCCAATAATAATACAGGGCAGAGGAGAGGCAATACTAGATGGAGCCGATACGCAGGAAAACGCATTTTTTGGTGAGGTAATAAGCAATATTGAGATTTCGAACCTAACGATTCAACATTACACTCTTACCGGGATTACACTGATGGCACCCGACACGCTCGGGGGGATTGTAAATTATAACATTACAATTTCAAGTTGTAATTTTATTGTTTCCAGGGCCTTTGCAATAAGATTGTATGGGGGCTTGAATGTAACGATTTTTGGAAATAGATTTGACTTAACATCGAACAGCGCACAAACTGCGATTACATGTGGCAATTTTTTAGATGAAATATATATAGAAAATAATACTTTCATAGGTGGAGGTGCTCCCTCGAATCTTACGCAAGGATTTTCTTTTTGGGATATGAGAGAAGGGAATGTATATATAAGGGACAACAGAATCGTCAATGTAACCAGCGGAATGTATCTATACAGCCGTTCGGCTAAGTGTTTTATAGAAAACAACGTTTTGCAAATATCAGAACATTCCGTGTATGAGAGCTATGGATTGCATATAGCGTTAGGAGATCAAGCGGAGCTAACGGTCAAGAACAATAATATTATTTTTAGTAGTGAATCAAGAACGACAACGAAAAGGACAAAGGGTATTCATTTAAGGGTCGAGGGTGTTAAAACTCTTATAGAGGATAATACGATTGCTAATTTTGATAATGGGATATTGTGTGATTATTTAATGAACGAAGTGACAATAATAAATAATTCAGTAGTAAACTCAAAATTGGGCGGCATTGTAGTTAGTGCTGATGAAAACACTTTAGTGTCAAATAACATAGTGAGTAATTACGATGTTTCTTCAGGGACAGGCATATTTCTATCTCAGGGACTTGTTTCATACAACCTTGTCAATAATTATCAGATTCCTGTTAGCACGGTTTTAGCCATTGCGGAGAACAATATTTTTGCAGACCCCATATTTGTTGATGAGAGACTTGGGGATTATAGGCTGATGTCAAATTCACCCTGTATTGATGCCGGAGACCCATCCCCTGAATACAATGATCCCGATAACTCAATATGTGATATCGGGGCGTATTATTATGGCTATAATCCTGAACCGGATCCGGGATATAATACAAGGGCTGGCGAGAATGTGATTGTAGAGTTGCCGCCGGACGTTAAGGTGAATTATCTCTATGTATATGAACAGGGCAACACTCAGGCAGTTGGGGTCACGATTTCGGATATTGCAGGATGTATAATTGTTCCGGCAAATGCGGGGTATGAGATAACGACAGATGTAAATTTTGAAGGGCTGGTAACGGTAGCATTAAAATATCCGGATAATTTAGAACCAATAATTGAGGATAATTTAGAACTTTTGTATCTGGAAGATTTTGGATGGGTAAATACTACTTTTACGAGAGATACGGCGAATAATATAATTTACGGCAAGGCGCATAGTTTAGGTTTATTTTGTGTTGCTTATAGAGGTATTGTTCCGCCGAGAACAACATTATCAGTAGGAGAGCCAAAATACATTGACGAGATTAACGCGCATGTTACAAGCGCTACAACTTTTACATTAACGGCGGTGGATGATTTTATTGAAATTGGAGATGGCGCGGGATTTGGGATAAAAGAGATAAAATATAAAATTGACGATGAGCCGTGGCAGGTTTATATGGGAACTTTTTCTGTTTCGGGCGAAGGGAGTCATGTGATTTCTTATTATAGCGTTGACAATGTTGGAAATACCGAAATTCAAAAGACGGCAAGTATTATCGTTGATAATTCGCCACCAGAGGTTAGTAATTTTGTCGTAGAGCCGCTGTATTTCAGTCCTAATGGAGACGGGATTAGAGACGCGGTAAATATTACAGCGGAATTATCCGAATACGCAGACTGGATTGTAAAGATAAAAGATTCTGACAAAACGGTTATAGAAACTATTCCCGGCAGCGGCGAGGTGCCCTCGGGTGTAAGCGCGTTATGGTCGCCATCGGGACTTGCGGAAGGTGATTACAGCATCAGTATTGCGGTGACAGATAGACTAGGTAATTACGCGGGCGAATTCCAGGAGAACTTTAACACTTTATCCGAAGCTTTATGGACCCAGGGACATAGCGGGGGATTATCAGCATACTCATCTGTGGCTTACGGCTGGCTGAATCTGAATGCGGAAGCTAGTGCAAGCGGCCAGTACGGAACGGTGTATGCTGTATCAAAAGAAGTGAAAAGCTTAACCGATGAAATTGAGTTCAATGTAAGGATGAGGGTTCCCACAGAGCAGAACGGTTCCAACGGGAATTTTTTCTGGAATGAATTTTATCTTCTTCCGGCGGATATTTCAGGCACAGAGATTCAGCCCCACGATTGCAGTGATTGGCTGAGATTTGTCGCGAGGGTTGACCCTGATAATACAAATCCAGAAGATCCTGATCATTTTGGAGTTCACTGGATGGTTCAGCGCAGGGTCAGCGGCGGTGGAGTGGGTACGATATATACCTCTTATGATGACAGGAATGTGTCTTTCCGCGATTTCCCGTATAATATGAAAGAAGCGGAATGGCATATTCTGATAAATGATGAGGGTAACATATATGTTGATTTAACAGACATAAATGGCATTCCAATCAGAGTGGAAAACGGCGCATATCAGAGGCATTTCAATACGGCGTATATATACACTTCGCAAAGAACCAATGTGACGAGTAATAATACTTGCACATATGATTATGTGAAGATATCAGGCGGATTAGAAGGTAAAGTAACCGCAGATCTAACCCCACCTGCGGCTCTTACGGGGTTGAGTGCGGAAACAGGAGATATAGAGGGCAAAATCAATTTAAGCTGGATATCTCCGGGCGACGATGGGACAAATGGAATATTGACAGGAATGTTCAGGATTGATTACTCAAGTTTTACAAAGGCGTGGGATAAAGACGATTATAAAATTGAAATCTCGATTGCCGGATGTGAGCCGGGAAGTTTGTATACGAAGACATTAACGGGGCTTACAGGGGGAGTGACATATTATTTTGCTTTTTGGACCAACGATAGAGTTCAGATCTGGTCTGAAGTTTCAAATATAGCTCAGGCAATGGCACAATATGATGTAACAGCGCCGGCGGTGGTGTTGGACCTTGCTGCTGTGACGGGGGATAAGCCATATTCCATAACATTAAACTGGACAGCTCCCGGTGATGACGGCTCGTCGGGTACAGCAGCGAGTTATACTGTAAAGTACGCTACTTTTACAATAGATGAGTCGAACTGGGGAAGCGCCTCGGATTATAGTAACAGTTGGTTTCCTCAAATATCGGGAAGTATGGAGACGAAAGTATTGACTGGGCTGGATGCGAAGAGATGGTATTTTGCGATTAAGGCATTTGACAATTTTGGGAATGAATCGGGCATTTCGAATTCTACTTCGGCAATCGCAGGTGTTACTCTTTTTGTTTCGTTGAGCGGTAGT
>VMTH01000125.1 GCA_013791745.1 Candidatus Omnitrophota bacterium | reverse complement strand
TTTAGAGCGATATAGGAAAATTTAGGAGAAAAAATCGTGAAGAAATTACGCTTGTCTGAGTCCGCCTCCGGCGGACGAGTTGCGGAATTTTAGATTTGTTATCCGTTAAAAATTTTCCGTCTAGCGAAAAAGCGCTTTTCGGGGGGACTCTTATATGAGGGTTATTGAATAGGGGAGCCTTGTTATGGTATTATGTGAAGCATGAAACGATTTGATTTTCTGAAAACGCTCAAAGAGCGGATTGTCGTCCTTGACGGCGCTATGGGAACGATGCTCCATGCCGCGAATTTGAAAGCCGTCGATTACGGCGGAGCGGACTTCGGCATGCTGGGGGACCTGCTCAACATTTCCCGCCCGGAAGAGATAAAGAAAGTGCATCGCGCCTATCTTGAGGCCGGGGCGAATGCCGTTGAGACAAACACGTTCGGATCGTCAGCGCTCAGATTGAAGGAATACGATTTTTCTAAAATAAATAAATCCGCCTTCGGGGAATTCTTTGATAAACGGACCGCCAAAGTGTTAGACGACTACTCAATATCATACCTCCTCAGTAAAAAAGGCGCTGAAATAGCCGGAGAAAGCCTGGAAGAATATTCCAAGGAGGAAGGCGGGGCGCTTGCGAAAAATTCGGCGCGGTACCACCCCCCTAAAATAAAACCTTTCCGCAAAACCAGCCATACCGGTATCAATGACCTGAAAATCAACTTCAAAAATTTAAAAAACTTGAATTGGAAAATGGCTAAAGAGGACGAAACCGTATTCAAGAAACTGGCGGCTAAATGGATCCGCAGATCGAAAGAAAATAATTGGATAGCCCCCCCCCGCGGTATATCCGCGGTCTTTCCCTGTAACGCCAAAGGAAATAAACTTTTTATTTACAGCATAGACGAACCTGATAAAAAAATAGCGGAATTATCCTTTCCGTCCTCAGTAGAAAATTCATGGTTTCTGAGTGTCGGCTCAAAACAAAAAGACATCTGCGGTTTTCAGATAAGCACAGCGGGAATTGAGGCGGAAAAAGCCGCCTCGGCTTTTATGGGAAGCGGCGATACGGAATCCATGCTGTATATCAAGGGCCTCGCAGACAGGGTTGCCGAGGATTATGCCGCGATGCTCCACGAAGAGCTCAACAATATTGCGGGAATCGACGATAAAAGCAGCCGAAGGGTGAGCCCAGGTTATCCCGCGATACCCGATATGGAGAACAATAAGGTTATCTATGATCTCCTTGACGGGGCGAACGTAGGTATAACGATAAACGACGCCGGTTTATTCAAGCCCGAAAGCACCACCGCGGCGGTCATCTGTTTTAGCCCGGACTCAAAAAGATGATAATAGATAAAATCGCAAACCACGGCTTATATACAGGTCTCGGCGGCAGGATAGCGCTCGCGCTTGCTTATATAAAGGAGACGGATTTCTCGGCCGCAGCGCCTGGTAAATATAAGATAGATGGTGATGTTATTTTTGCGATTGTCCAGGAATACAGCACAAAGGATAGATCTGAATGCAAATTAGAAGGGCATTTTAAATATACAGATATCCAGTATATTGTTTCCGGCGCCGAACTTATGGGCGTGGCAACTTTGACAAGTCAAAAACCTGTCTATAAAAACCCCGATGAGGATTATGCTTTATTTGAAAGCGATCCCGCTTTCTTTAGAATTGACCCGGGTATGTTCGCGATCTTTTTCCCGGATGACCTTCACATGCCATGTGTTCAGTTAGAGCGGAGCGCCCGTGTAAAGAAAGTTGTGGTCAAGGTGCGTCTTCGGTAATACTCCGGCCGTTTTCGAAGGCAGGCCGAGCACAGGCTCTGTGCAGAAAAAGTATTTTCTATCATTTGAAAATATCCTCGTCGCCTAAATTGACAAGGGGGCGTTTTATTTGATAAATTTACCTCTTGTGCGGCGCGGTACCCAAGTGGCTAAGGGAGAAGTCTGCAAAACTTCCATCCGTCGGTTCGAATCCGACCCGTGCCTTAAAATTGCAGAAGTCTACATTTTTTGAAATTCGCCGTTATCGCGGCGCGCGGGCGGTTAGCTCAGTTGGTTAGAGTACCACGTTGACATCGTGGGGGTCACTGGTTCGAATCCAGTACCGCCCAAATTTTTGGCAGGCGGCTCCGTTGCCGCCCGGAAAAAATAATGAACGAAAATAAATATTCTCTTGAAACGCTGAGGCACTCGGCCGCTCATATCATGGCTTATGCCGTGCAGAGGCTGTACAAAAATGTTAAATTCGCGATCGGCCCGTCCATAGAAAACGGTTTTTACTATGATTTTGATCTTGACACAGCCATAAAGCCGGATGATTTCAAAAAGATTTCCGGCGAGATGCAGAAAATCATCAAAGAAAAACTGCCGTTCAGGCGTTACAGCCTGAAAAAAGCTGAAGCTCTCAAATTCTTTTCGGAAAAAGGCCAGATATACAAAAGCGAACTCATAAACGAGATCAAAGATGAGGAAGTGTCGCTGTACGAACTGGGCGATTTCACGGATCTGTGCCGCGGGCCCCATATCGAGAACTCGGGAGAGCTCAGGAATTTTCATCTACTCGATATCGCCGGAGCATACTGGAGAGGTTCGGAGAAAAATAAAATGCTACAGCGTGTCTACGGGACAGCTTTTTTTACAAAAGACGATCTGATGAAATATGTGAAATTCCGCGAAGAGGCTAAAAAGCGAGACCACAGAGTGATAGGGAAACACCTTTTCAGCATACACCCCGAATCGGGACCGGGACTTATACACTGGCATCCCGACGGCGCTCAGCTCCTTGAGATAATAGAGGGATTCTGGAAAAAAGAGCATCTGCGCAACGGCTATCAGCTGGTGCGTACTCCGCATGTGGCCAGTGAGGAGCTCTACCGTATTTCAGGACACCTGCAGAACTACTCCGATATGATGTATTCGAGCATGGACATAGAGGGCAAGCCTTACAGGGTGCGGCCCATGAACTGCCCCGGCCACATAAAAATATATTCGAGCACACTCCATTCATACAGGGATCTTCCGGTGAGATTGGCGGAGCTGGGGACGGTTTACAGATTTGAAAAAAGCGGCGTGCTCCACGGCCTGCTGAGGGTGAGGGGTTTTACCATAGATGACGCTCACATCATAGTGGCGGAAGATCAGGTCATGAAGGAAATAGAGAATGTTTTTGAGTTTGCCCTGAAATTTCTTTCTTCGTTCGGCTTTGAAGAATTCAAGGTCTATATATCAACTAGGCCAGAGAAAAAATATGTGGGTGAGCTGAAAGACTGGGCGCTGGCGGAAGAATCTCTCAAAAAAGCCGTTGAGTCCAAAAACATAGAATATGAGATAGACGAAGGCGGCGGAGCGTTTTACGGCCCCAAGATAGATATTAAGATAAAAGACGCGCTCGGCAGGCTCTGGCAGTGTTCCACCATACAGTTTGATTTCAATCTGCCGGACAGATTCTCTATGTTTTACATAGACGAAAAGGGCGAGAAGCAGACGCCTTTTATGATACACCGCGCGATTTTCGGTTCAATTGAAAGATTTGTGGGAATGCTCACCGAGCAGTATGCCGCGAATTTCCCCCTGTGGCTCGCGCCGCAGCAGCTCAGGATAGTGACAATAAGTGAAAAAAACATAGCCGCCGCGGAGGTGATGCTTGAGAAATTGGTTGATGCGGGAATCCGCGTTTCTCTTGACAGCAGGAATCTGAGCCTGAATAAAAAAATCAGGAATGCTATCATGGAGCATGTGCCCTATATAGGAATAGTAGGCGACAAGGAAGCGGCCAGCGGAGAGATGGCGCTCAGAGACAGGAAGGCCGATGTCGGCTCCTTCAGCAGTGAAGAGTTGATTAAGAAGATTCATAATGTCTAATGTCAAGACCTGACCCTCCTATTAACTTGACAAATTGCAAGTATGAAGCTATACTATAATTGGAAATGTTAGATATATTAGAAAAACTAAAATCGGAAGCGAAAAAAGCGTCCAGGCGCATTATTTTCCCGGAGGGGGATGATGAGCGTGTGGTTCAAGCCGCGCGTATTCTGTTGAGGGAAAAGCTTCTTGTGCCGGTACTGGTGCGCGCGGATGGTCTTCCGGGTATAGAGTGCGTCAGGCCTGAAGGCGACAGCGGAATTGACGTGCTAACAGATTCTTTTTATTCGGCCAATGAAAAAAAATATGAATCCCGCGCTCAGGCCGCGGAAGTGCTTAATTCCCCGCTCTTTTATGCGGCGATGAAACTTAAAACAGGCGCTGTGGACGGTTTTGTCGGAGGAGCATCAAGTTCTACTGCCGATACCGTGCGGGCGCTGCTGAGATGCGTGGGGCTGAAAACCGGGGCTAAAATCCTTTCAAGTTTTTTTCTTATGATCCTGAAAGACCGTAATTTTCTTTTCGCCGACTGCGCTATAATACCCGCGCCGACGTCAGAGCAGCTTGCTGATATAGCTCTCCGGACGGCTCGATCATATAAAACTTTTGTAGGCCCCGACGCGAAAGTCGCCCTCCTGTCGTTTTCTACGCTGGGTTCGGCTAAGGCCCTTTCTCCCGGTAAGGTCCGCCGTGCCTGGGAAATCCTGAAGAGCGAAAAAAGAGATTTTGAGTTCATCGGCGAAATCCAGGCCGACGCGGCGCTTGTGCCGGAGATAGCCGTTAAAAAAACCGGAGGCGAATGGAAAGGCGGGGCGAATGTCCTGATATTCCCGGATTTGAACAGCGGCAACATAGGCTATAAACTTGTAGAGCGGCTCGCCGGCGCCAGCGCCATAGGCCCTATTCTGCAGGGCCTTGCAAAACCGGGCAATGATCTTTCGCGCGGTTGCTCGAAATTTGATATAATGAATGTAGCGCTTTTGACAGCGGCGCAATGCGGAGAAAATAACTAATGGCTAAAGAAGAACAGAAACTGGGTAAGAAAAGGCTCGGCGATCTTCTGGTTGATGTGGGCATCATAAGCGCTGAACAGCTTCAGACGGTGCTGCAGGAACAGAAAGAACGCGGCGGGAAACTCGGCCAGATACTTATGGCCATGGGTTTTATAACGGAAGACGTGCTCCTGGCCTTCCTCGGAAAGCAGTGCAATGTTTCATATGTGAGCCTTAACGAATATGGAGATATTCCCGAAAGCGTTATACAGACGGTGCCTGAAACCATCGTCCGCCATCAGAAACTGATTCCTATCGCTCTTGAGGGAGGAGAGCTGACTATCGCCATGAGCGATCCCGCCAATGTTTTCGCTGTTGATGATCTGAAGATGATGACCGGCAGAAACATAAAAGTTGTGATAGCCAGCGAAGCTGAAATAAAAAACGCCATAGACAAATACTACGGAGCCAAGGGTTCCATGGCGGATATTCTGAAAGAAATGGACGCTCCCGAGGGTTCCGAAGATGATGTTGAACTGGTAAAAGAACAGGACACCGGTTCCGATATAATAGCGCTGGAAGCCCAGGGAGAAGACGCTCCCGTGATCAAGATAGTCAACTTGATCCTGGGCGGCGCCGTGACAGCAGGCGCCAGTGATATTCACATAGAACCGTTTGAAACATCGCTGCGGGTGCGATACCGAATTGACGGCGTTTTACACGAGGTGACAGCGCCGCCGAAAAAACTTCAGAATGCTCTGGCTAGCCGTCTCAAGATCATGGCGAAGCTGGATATCGCCGAGCACCGCCTTCCCCAGGACGGAAGGATCAAGATAAAAGTGCAGAACAAGGGTATAGATCTGCGTGTATCGGTTCTGCCGACAGCCTTCGGCGAGAAAATCGTGATGCGTCTTCTGGATCCCGAATCGCTGAAGCTCGATCTCACCCTTCTGGGTTTTGATGAGCAGTCGCTCAAAATATACCATAAAAACATAGATGTTCCCTACGGCATTGTCCTTGTGACAGGCCCTACCGGCTCCGGAAAATCTACGACACTTTATTCCACTCTCACCACCTTAAACAAGCCGGATGTGAACATAATGACGATAGAAGACCCTGTCGAATATGTTCTTGAGGGAATCAATCAGGTGCAGGCCAACGCCGACATAGGTCTGACTTTCGCGGAAGGGCTTAAATCCTTTCTCCGTCAGGATCCCGATATCATAATGGTCGGTGAAATCCGCGACGCCGAAACGGCCGAGATCGCCATAAACGCCGCGCTGACGGGTCACCTTGTTTTTTCCACGCTGCACACGAATGACGCCCCTGGTTCCATGACGCGGCTCAATAACATGGGCATTGAGCCCTTTCTGACGACATCAACGATAGTCATGGTGATAGCCCAGAGGCTCGTGCGGTTAATTTGTCCACGATGCAAGGAGCAGTTTGAGGTGGAATACGACAAAATAAAACATCTGGGCATCACTCCGGAAATGGTGGATGGGAAATCAAAAGTTATGCTTTCCCGCGGCACCGGCTGTGATCTTTGTTCCAACACGGGTTACAAAGGCAGAAACGCCTGCTATGAAGTTATGGAAATCAATGATAAAATAAGAGATCTGGTGCTCGAGCGCGCTCCGACTCATCTTCTTAAACAGATGGCCAGAGAGAACGGCATGAAGACATTGAGAGAGGCGGCGGTTTGGAAATTGCTTAACGGTGTGACGACGCTTGAAGAAGTGATGCGCGTGACTTTCACCGATACGGACTAAACGCCGCGCCTTGACCGGCGGTTAAAAGGAGATATTGATGGTAGGCATTGATCAGCTTTTAAAAGAAATGATGGATAAGAAGGCGTCAGATCTTCATATCATAGACGGTTGTCCGCCCGCGATACGGCTTGACGGCGAAGTGGTGCAGATGGACTATGAGCCGCTTTCTCCCGAAGACACCCAGGTGCTCGTTTACAGTTTACTGACGGAAAAACAGAAAGCCAAATTTGAATCGGAGAGCGAGCTCGATCTCGGTTTCGGAATCAAGGGCCTGGGAAGAATAAGAATGAATGTGTACCGTCAGCGCGGGGCCGTTTGCGCGGCCATGAGGGCCATCCCCTATGATTTTATGACTTTTGAGGAGCTGGGCCTCCCGCCTCTCATTCATCAGATCGTCAAAATGCGCACCGGGCTTGTCCTTGTGACGGGCCCTACGGGTTCGGGCAAATCAACGACGCTCGCCTCGATCATAAACTATCTGAATGAAAACAGGAGTTCTCATATTGTTACGATAGAGGACCCCATCGAATATGTCCATTCGCACAAAAAATGTCTTGTTTCTCAAAGGGAAGTCGGCGCCGACACCGAAACTTTCTCCGCTTCGCTGAAACATGTGATGCGTCAGGATCCCGATATTATTCTTATCGGTGAGATGCGCGACCTTGAAACGATTGAGGCGGCGCTGACCGTGGCCGAAACCGGACATCTTGCTTTCGCGACTCTCCACACGCCGGATGCCGTGCAGTCCATAAACAGAATAATTGACGTGTTTCCTCCTCATCAGCAGCCGCAGATAAGGAGTCAGCTTTCTTTTGTGCTCCAGGCCGTGTTCTGCCAGGAGCTGCTGAAAAAACAGGGAGGCGGCCGCGCGATGGTTTGCGAGGCCCTGCTTGTAACGCCGGCTATCAGAAATATGATACGCGAGGAAAAAGCGGAGCAGGCCGCCTCCGCCATGCAGTCGGGCGGAAGATTCGGCATGCAGACCAAAAACACGGCTCTTTATGACGCCTATAAAAAAAGATATATCACAAAAGAACAGGTGTATGCTTCATCCAACGATGTTGAGGAGATAAAAAGGCTTATGGGCAGAGGGGTGTTATAATATGGTTTTTGCTTATAAAGTACGCACGGCAAAAGGCGGAACGCTCGAAGGCACACTTGAGGCAAATGATCAAAGGGGCGCGGTGGAGCGGCTGCGCGCGCAGCAGTACATTGTTCTTGAGATAAAACAACAACAGTCCAACGCTTTTATCGAGCTGCTCAATTCGGTCAATCCCTTCAAACCCAAAGCGACGCCGAAAGACGTGGTGATATTTTCCCGACAGCTCTCGGTTATGATCAACGCCGGGATTCCCATTGTTCAGGCGATGTCTATCATAGGGGATCAGATAGAAAATCCTTATTTTAAAAATGTGATAATCACCATACGCGAAGACATAGAGGGCGGCACCTCCATAGCAGACGCGCTGGAAAAATATCCCGATTGTTTTGATACGCTCTATGTCAATATGGCCCGCGCCGGTGAGCTCGGAGGCATACTGGATGTAATTCTTGACAGGCTGTCGACATATCTTGAGGCCGCGGAAAATCTGAAAGGCAAGGTGAAAGGCGCGCTGTCATATCCGACAGTCGTTATTTTTATATGTCTGGGCGTCACGATCTTCCTTATGGTTTTTGTCGTCCCGACCTTTAAAGAAGTTTTTTCATCTTTCGGCAGCGAACTGCCCGTTCCGACTCAGATCGTTGTGGATATAAGCGATTTTTTCATACAGAATATTCTGGCTATCATGGCCGGCATAGCCATTGTTGTTGTCGGCGTTAAGAAATTCGCGGCAAGCGAGGTGGGGAGAAAATTCCTTGAACCCCGCATGCTCAAAATGCCGGTTATAGGGCCGCTCCTTATAAAAACCGCCACAGCCAAATTCACCCGCACCTTCGGAACGCTCGTTAAAAGCGGCGTGCCGATACTTTCGGCCATGGAGACCGTGGCCAAAACCGCCGGCAACTGGGCCGTCGAGGAAGCCGTGATGACGGCCCGCGAGGCCATACGCGAGGGTGAGAAAATCGCCGAACCCCTTGCCCGGTCCGGCGTTTTCCCGTCAATGGTGAACCAGATGGTAAAAGTCGGCGAGGAAACCGGCAATCTTGACGTCATGCTCACAAAGATCGCCGACTTTTATGACACGGAAGTAGATGAGGCCGTTAAAGCCATGACCTCGCTTATTGAACCGCTGGTGATTGTTTTTCTCGGCGTCGTCGTCGGCGCTCTGGTGGTAGCCATGTACCTGCCTATATTCAATATGGGCTCTATGGTCGGCGGCTGATAAACTTTGTTCCACCACGCTTCGCAGGGCCGCCAGGCGGATTTGGATTTTAATGTAAACAAAAAAATACTTGTGTTTACCGGCGCTTCCGGCGGTCACATAATGCCCGCGCTGGCCTTGCGCAGATATTTTCCGCGCTCTCCGATCATTGCCGTCAGGACCGGCACGACCGAGGCGCTTTTGAAAGATACGGCGAATGTGGTTTTCATACGGCCGCTCGCTCTCGGAAAAATAACTTTTGACGCCCTGAAAGATCTTTTCCGCGCGATCGTCTTTGCGTTGAAATTCAAAAGCGAACGGATTCTGTGCTTCGGGTCATATCTTAACGCTGTCGGCGTCTTCTGCGCGAAGATCGGCGGAGCCGAACTTTATTTTTTTGAACCCAATGCCGTGCCCGGGAAAGGCACGGCGCTCCTCAGGCATTTTGCCGATAAGATCTTTTATATTTTCCCGCCGGAGGTGAAATACCAAAACGGTGTTTTCTGTAAATTCCCCGTCTCGGCTGTCAAATACGGCCGTGAGGAAGCGCGTTCGCGCCTGGGGCTTTCCTCTGATCAGCCGCTTGTTTTGATTTTCGGCGGCAGTCAGGGCAGCGGTTTTATCAATGATCTTGTCGCGGGACTGCTTTCAAAACTCAGATTCGTCCAGATAATCCATATAACGGGAGAGGCGGATTTTGTCCGCGTGAACGCCGCTTATGACGCTCATAAAGGTAAGCATCTTATTCTGCCGGCCTGTCATTATATGAGTTTGCTTTACAGCGCCGCCGATGCCGCTGTATCAAGGGCCGGCGCAGGGACCCTTGCGGAACTGGCTTTCTATAAAATACCCTCTTTGCTGATACCTTATCCCCTGGCGGGAGCCCATCAGGAAAAAAACGCGGAATTTTTTTCCTCGCCGCCCGCGGCGCTTATAATCAGCCAGCGTGACGCTGAAGACGGCGTGGTCTTGAAGGCGATTGAGGAGCTTGTTTCAGGAAATTTCTGGAAATTAAAAGAGAATCTTGCTAAAATCAGCCTTTCTGATGACGGCGCCGACCTTGCGAAAAAATTATCGGCGTAGAGCGGGGATTTTATATGGTCAAAAGCATAGAAGTAAAAACACATGATCAAACGGAGATGATAGATATCACGGAGGCCGTGGCAACCGCGGTAAGATCATCCGCCGTCAAGGAAGGAACGGCTTTTGTTTTTGTGCCGCACACGACGGCAGGGGTGACGATCAACGAAAACGCGGACCCCGATGTGAAAAGGGATATCCTGTCGGAGATGAATAAGGTGATACCTTTTGACGATGATTACAGGCACATGGAAGGGAATTCAGCCGCGCATATAAAGTCATCGCTTTTCGGGCCGGGCCTGACCGTTATTATAAGCGGCGGAAAACTTCTTTTGGGAACATGGCAGAGCATATATTTTTGCGAGTTTGACGGTCCGAGAAACAGAAGATTTTATGTGAAGATTCAGGGGGATTAAAATGAGAAATTATAAAGTCGCGGTCGCCGGGTCCACCGGCGCGGTGGGCAGAGAGATGCTGAAGATGCTGGAAAGGCTTGATTTCCCGGTGGGTGAAATCCGTCTTCTGGCTTCGGCGCGGTCAGCGGGAAAGAAGCTCACTTTCAAAGGCAGAGAGATAACGGTTGAGGAGCTTTCACCGGAGTGGATCGCGAACAACGACCTTGATATGGTCATTATGTCTGCCGGCGGTTCCATTTCGGAGAAATACGCGCCCCTCTTCAGGGACAAAAAAATCTATGTTATAGACAACTCCTCCGCATGGCGCATGGATAAAGATGTGCCCTTAGTTGTGCCCGAAATCAATTCCGCGGCTCTGTCAAAAGACAAATACATCATAGCGAATCCCAACTGCTCCACCATCCAGATGGTGCACGCTCTCGCCCCGCTGCACAGAAAAGCAGTGATCAAAAGGATAATCGCCGTCACTTTTCAGGCTGTCTCCGGAGCCGGACGGAAAGCCGTCAGCGAACTGGAAAAAGAGAGCCGGCAGATCGTTGAAAGCGGCTTCGCCGAAAAAAAACTTTCCAATAAAGATTTTGCGCCTTTTCCCTGCCAGATCGCTTTTAACTGCATACCGCAGATAGATGTTTTTATGGAAAACGCTTTCACAAAAGAAGAAATGAAAATGGTGAACGAAACAAAAAAAATACTCGACCCGCGCATAGAGCTTTCCGTCACCTGCGTGAGGGTGCCGGTTTTCAGGGGCCATTCCGAGGCGGTTAACATAGAGTTTTCAAATGATATCAGCGCGGACGAGGCGAGAAAGCTTCTGGAAAAAGAACCGGGGATTAAAGTTATTGACGACACGGCTTCCCTTAAATATCCGACGGCCATAGACGCCGACGGGGAGCTGGAGACTTTTGTCGGGAGGATACGGAAAGACGAATCCCGCCCGAACAGTTTATGGATGTGGATCGTCTCGGATAATCTTCTCAAAGGCGCCGCTCTCAATGCCGTGCAGATAGCTCAGAAACTCATTGAAATCATCTGATGTGCCAATGGCTCACGCCGCCGGCCTCCCCCCCGTATTTTTTCTATGAAGCGCTATAAACTTTCGCTTTCTTACGACGGGAGCAGATTTCACGGGAGTCAGATACAGAATGATAGAGTGACGGTCGCGGGGAATCTCGCCGCGGCTTTGAAAAAAGTTCTCGGATCTTCGCCTCGCGTGCTGTTCGCGTCCAGAACCGATAGAGGCGTTCATGCCAGGGAAAATGTCTGTTCTTTCGAGGCGTCTTTGAAGATGCCCGTATCCGCTCTTGTGGGCGCTCTGAATTCACGGCTCGGCGGATATGTGAAGATCAATCATATAAGCCGGGCCGATGATTCTTTTAATCCGCGTCACGGATGCCTGTCAAAAACATACAGATATTATGTGAGCTGTAAGGAAAATTTCCCCTATATGCGGGATTATGTTTTTTCCGTTCCTCAAAGACTTGACCGTAAAAAAATGGAGAAGGCAGCGTCGCTGTTAACGGGAAAAAAGGATTTCCGCCGGCTGTCGTCATGCTCAGATAGAGAAAACACGATATGCCATATCCTCGATTGCAGGGTGTCAAAGGGCCGTCCCGACTTCTTTATTGAGATAGAGGGCTCTCATTTCCTCTATAAAATGGTCCGAACGGCGGCCTCTTTTATCATAGCCTGCGGTAAAGGAGAAATAGAGCCGGATGATCTCGGCGCCATTCTGGAAGGTTGCCGCAAGCGCGTAGCCCCTGCTCCGGCCGAAGGCCTTTATCTATGGCGCGTGAAATATCTTTAACAGGCGCGGCGGCTTGCGGTCTTGGTGACATTTATTACATTGACATATCGCCGTCAGCTAAGGTAAAATGTAGTTAGGATGCGTGAGGCATTTATTTATATGAAAAAATACTGGGAGGTTGTTTTATGAGAAACAAATTGTTTACGGCCCTTGCCGTTATCAGTGTTTTCGCGGTGACATCCTGCGATAACAAAAACCTTTTCGGCAAGTTTCATAAGTCGGGCAGTTCAGCGAGCATAGAAGTCCTGCTGTCGGACGCTAACGCCGCTCTCGCCAATGACAACCCCGCTGAAGCCAGGGCAATAGCGGACAAGATCCTGGCGAAGGATCCCAGCAATTCCGAAGCCCTCTATATATCGGCCGCCGCCGGCCTCAAAGTGGCCGGATTTGATGTTGCCGGAATTCTTATTTCTGTAATTGGTTCTACCGCTACGGCAGATGCTGGTTCACTCCTTGAATCTTTTGCCAATTTGGATCTTGACGTGATAGCCAAGGCGATAGAAGAATCGGTTCAACAGTTAAAACAAATAGCCGATGGTAATACTAATGGCGCAATTGCCGCTAATGATATTGATGTGAATTTGAATCTCGGGATTCTCGAAATTTTAAATGCGGCAATAAATATCATAGACTTCAATGACAATTATACTATTCTGAATGATACCAGTGATGTGGTTCAGGTCGATGACAATTACAAAGTGACAGTGAAAGTAGGGACAGGAACGTATAAATCTGTAAGTGAGTTAACTGACGAGGAAGTGAATGAGTTAAAAGCCCTTCATGGCGACGCTTTAGCCGATAAAGTAGGCGAGAGCATCACTCAGATTGAATCGGCTGTTATTCACTTTACTGTCGCTTCCGATGGCGTGGCCGGGGGCTCGTCTATTATGGATGATCTCAAAAATACAGTCAGCAATGATTTGAAAACTGAATTTGATGATTTTTACAGCAAGCTTACTTCTACAAGCACATAGGAGACAGAAGAATGAAATATATAAAAATAAAGTCAATCACGGTTTTCTGTCTTATTTGTTTGTTCATATCCGGTATAAGCGCGGCGAGGGAAGAAGCTTTTATGATAAGGGGTATGCGCCCCTTGGCAATGGGCGGGGCGTTTACAGCTGTCTCCGACGACGCCAACGCCTTTTTCTATAACCCCGCTGGCGTTGCGGCTGCTGAAAAAACGCATCTGACACTTTTGCAGATAGGCCTCACCATCGGTGATGACTTGAAAAAGGGCTATGACTGGTATAAGGATAATCAGGATGATTTGGATAAGATGGATGACCTCCAGGACTCAGACCCAGACAAATATAACAGGCTGATGCGCGATGTGGCGAACACAATAAGCAAATTGCGCATCGTCGCCGCTGTCGACGCGCCGCAGTTCTCACTCCTCTCGCCTAATCATAAACTGTCTTATGGCGCTGGACTTTTCGCTCAGGCCAATATTTTAGTGAGTGTTAATGCGGGGATAATCGTTCCCTTATTGGATATCCACGGCCGCGCGGATGTCGTGGCGCCGGTTGCTTTCGGTATGAAGTTCATGGATAAGAGGCTCGCCGTGGGTGTGGCGCCCAAGCTCTTGAAGCGCATCAGGATAGATGAAACGCGCCTGACATTTCTTGAGATGGAGGATTTTGACGTTCAGGAACAGACGGGCGACGGCTTCGGCGTGGATATGGGCGTGATCTATAAACTCACGAATAAAATGAATGTCGGCGCCGCGTGGAAAGACGCTACTTTCCCTTTGCTCTCCGGAACGGAAATAACATACGGCGCGGAATGGCAGGACGCGAAATCAACTTCAACAACTCCGACGCTGATTCCCGGTTACACGGCCAGAATTCCGTCACAGCTGAACATAGGTATGAGCTACAGGATGAACAAACTCCTGCTCTTCTCATTTGATATTTACGATGTCTGGCACAGCAAAAATAAAGTTCTGTGGGGGGCGACTTTGTGGCCCAAGATCCACGCCGGCTGCGAGCTGAATCTTTTTAATTTTCTTCGCGGGCGGGTCGGTATAAATCAGGGCTATCCGACTTTCGGCTTTGATGTTAACCTCTGGCTGTTCCACATAGAATATGCCAGATGGGCCGACGAACGCGGTTTTTACGCGGGCGACTTGGCCGAATGGCAGCACAAGCTCGCAATAACGATGCGGTACTCGTGGGGCGGAAAGAAAAAGGAGCCGGCGCCCGTGATAGAGGAAAAGCCGCAGGAGGAAGTAAAGGCGGAAATCCCGGAAAGCGAGAAAATCAATGTAGCCGTGACGGATTTTGAGGCGCGCGCGCCTCTTTCGCAGTCGGAATCGGCCTTTATATCCGATTTTGTACGCGGCGATCTTGTGAAAAACGGCCGGTTCAATGTCGTTGAAAAAAACAGCATGGACAAAATCCTCGCCGAGCAGGGCTTTCAGAATTCCGGCTGTTCATCAGCGGACTGTGCGGTGGCCATGGGAAAGATACTGAATGTTAAAACCATCCTTGTCGGTTCCTGCGGCAAGCTGCTGAATAATTATGTCGTTACTCTCAACGCGGTGGAAGTGGAAAGCGGTAAGATAGTTTATTCCGACAACATATCCGTTGATAATTCCGATGATATCAGAAGCGGCGTTTCCGGCCTTGTTACCAAATACGCAGGGTCAATAAAATAGCTCAGAATTCCTGTTAAAATTTAAAATTCTGCCGTTAAGGTAAAAAGGTGGCTTTGGCCTAAATACTTGTGAAACGAGAAGGCGTAATCCAGAGTAAAATTATTATGCTTCACGCCGATTCCCGCCGCGGGCCGGAGAAGGTCCTGATAACTTAAACCGCCCCGTAACACGATCGGCGCCATGGGATATTCAATTCCGGCGGCGAACACTTTGTTTTCTTCGGAGCTTTTTTCTATATCGCCGTTAATCGTGAAGTCATCCCTCCGGTAAGCAAGACCTGCCGAAACCGTGAGAGGAAGCGGGCTGTCCGAGATTTTTTTGCCGATGTTTCTCACGCTGGCGCCGAGACTTAAATCTTCATTGATGTCTTTTACCGCTCCGGCGTCAAATGCCGCCGCTGACGAAAGATTGTTGTCCACGCTCTCGCTGATATTTTTTACAGTCAAACCCCCCGTATAGTTATCGGAGAGAAAAGCGTAAGAGAGAAATATGCTTCTTGCGCTGACGCCGAAACTGCCTGTTTTTATGCCCGTGAGCATGTCTCTTCTGTCTTCATCACTTGAAAAACTCCTCAGGCCCAGGCATAAAAAATTGTTTATTCTTTCCACGCCGTAGGAATCACTGCTCTCGACGGAAAATGTGAATTTCGCGTCATTGAGAGAGATGCTGTCGAAATACATGAGATGCGAAAACTGCAGAGAAGCCGGAGCGTCATAAAGAGCGGCGGGATTGGTCTCCACGAAATCCGCTCCGGTAAGAGCCGTCCCCCCTCCGCCGAGAGCGAGTTTACGCGCGGAAAGAGCCACGCGCATAAACGCAGCGCCGCTTTTCCCAGGTGAAACATCAAAAAAGCCGGCCCAGACAGATGAAGCTGCTGTTAAAAAAAGAGCGGTCAGATTTATGCTGAGAAACTTTTTCGCGTAATTCATTTTATCACCGCAAAATGCCCTTTGCTTTGGCCGATATTTGTTTCCGCAAAATAAAAATAAATTCCGGACGCCACTTTTGCGCCGCGGCTGTTTTTCCCGTCCCAGCTGATCAGCTGGCTTGACGGATAATATGACGACTGATCCAGTTTGACGATCTCCTGGCCCGCAAAATCAAAAATTCTCACAACATTCACCGACGAGGGCGCGGGACTGAAAGCGAATTTCAAGGCGACGCCGGCCGAGGCCCTTAAAGGGTTCGGAAAAACCGTTACCTTTTGAGCAAGGCTTGCGATATGAGCATTGAGGTTAGCTATGCAGTCATTGGCGTTTATCACGCCGTAACCCCTTTCGTTTGTAAAAGTCGGATAATCAGAGCCCGAGCGTCTGATAGCCTCGGCGACATCACCCGGACCGTAATCCGGCCGAATTGATAAAATAATTGAAGCCAGCCCTGCGACAAAAGGCGTTGCCATTGAGGTGCCGTCCCACGAGTCATAGCTATCTGAAGGCACGGTACTTAAAATATTATTTCCGGGAGCAAGAACATCAAGGTTCGGCCCGTAATTGCTTCCCCCGCCCGCGACCCAATCGCTTGGTGAACAACGATTGCCGCTTTCGTTAACCGCTCCGACGGCAAAAGTTGTAGAGAGCGCCGCCGGATAAGAGATATAGGGGGTGTTATCATTTCCTGATGCCGCAGCTATAAAAACTCCGCGTTCAAAAGCATAAGCGCAGGCGTCCGCTTCGGCGCCGGCATAGTCTCCCCCGAGACTCATATTTATTACCCGCGCGCCGTTTCTAACTGCCCAGCAAATCCCTGCAGCGATATCATAATCAGATCCTGTATAATCGGAATAATAATCACTCCATTTTAGAACCCTCACCGACATTATTCTGCATTTTACCGCAACTCCGGCAATGCCGATACCATTATCAGTTCCAGCAGCGGCAATTCCGGCAACGTGCGTGGCATGATCCTCAGAAGGAAAGGCGGTGCGTTCATATTTAGGGTCATTATCGTCATCGGCAAAATCATAACCGTGATAACCTTGAGGAGAAGTCCACATTTTTGCAGATAAATCTTCATGTTTATAATCGACCCCGGTGTCAATGACGGCGATTATTATGCTTGCGGAGCCGGAACTGCCCTCTATATTCCATGCCTGCTCCATGTTGATGCCGTTGGCAGTGGAGAGACCCCACTGTGAAGCGTAATTTGGGTCATTGGGCGCGGCGAAAGCCCGTCGCAATCGGCTTTTGTAGCAGTATTTTGTTTCATCAAAGTTGTTGAAAAATTTTACGGCCTCAAGAGCTTCCGGCGCTGAAGGGAATTTAAGCCGCCAAACGGATATTTCTTCCATAAGCGAAACAGCGGTCGGCGTTGAGCGGCTTATGAGATTTTTCTGTATATTTTCAGGAGTGCCTTCTTTGAATTTAAGAAGAACGCTTGCGTCGGCATAAAGAAAAGTCGCTTGTAAAAAAAACAGGGCGCTGAGAGCGGCATGGCGAAAATCAGACATTTTTCTTTTTCATGAAATAAAGCCCGGCCAGAACAAAAATCATATTTACACCCCACGCGCTTATCCAGGGGGGCAGAGCTCCCGTCTGGCCGAAAGAGAGTCCGAGCGAGTAAAGCCCCCAGTAAGTGAAGCACACGACCATGCTGAGAGCCACGGCGAAAATCCTCCCGAGGTGGCTGAAATAAATACCTATGGGGAAACCAAGTATTATCACAACCAGCGCCGACATCGCGGATGAAACGCGGGCCTGGAGGTCAAGCCTTTCCTGATGAGAGGGTATTCCCGCGGACCTGAGTTCTTTTATGTGTTTGCGCAGCCGCGCTATTCCCATTTCGCGGTAAGAAATGGTTTTTATGAGAAAATCCTCCGGTTCCTGGGCGAAATTGAAAAGCCGCGATTTGAAACTTTCTTCTGCTATCAATTTGCCCGCGTTGTCCCATGACCTTTCAACACCGTTTCTTAATTCCCAATCCTCTTTGTAAATGAAAGTTCGGGCAAAAATATTAACGGAGCCGCTTTTCCCCGTGATATCCAGATTGAAATTACTCCCGGCCCTTTTGGCGGAGTCGTAAAAACCTATGTAATAAAAGGATTTTCCCGCCGCCGCATTATCCGTGTGATATAGCAGATTGAAATAGCGGCCCCGTGGAGGGGGGGCGTCATGCCCTTTGATAACGACATTATAATAGCGGTAGGCCTCCTTTGAGGCCATTTTGGCCGCAAACTCGTCTGTTAAAAACATAATGGCCGTGATAACAGCCCCGGCGGCGATGAAGGGTTTCATCAGCGTGATCATGGAGACGCCAGAAGTCTCTATCGCGGTCAGTTCATTGTGACGTTTGAGAGCCGTTAAGGTCATGACAAGGGCCAGCAGTATGGACACGGGAAGCGCCTGTAAAAACCAGGCAGGACTTTTGCAGGCGAGGAAATAGGCGATCTGTTTTGCTGAAGCGCCGTATTCTGAAAAAACGCTCAGGCGTGTGATAAGGCCCGAAAAAATGAAAAGGCTCATAAAGCCCGCCGCGGCTATGAAAAAAGCCTTGCCGAAGCGCAGCAGCAGGTATTTTAAAAAAAGTTTCATAAAGCCAGCAGCACCCCGAGGGCGCACAGGATATTAGGTATCCATACCGCAATAGAAGGCGCGAGAAATCCGCTTTCGGCCATGTGCGAACAGAGGCTGAAACTGAGGTAATAAGCGCTTATCAGCAGAATCGCCGCGCCTACACTGGATGCTTTTTTAGGCGATTTCAGTTTTATTCCCAGCAGCGCTCCCGCCATAGCGAGGAAGAGCGCTCCACCGGCCAGAGCCGGGCGCATGTGATATTCCATTTTCAGATTATCGCCGCGTTTGCCGCTTTTTTCCGCGTCGTCTATTCTTTCGCGCAGTTTTGATGATTCAAGTTGAGAAATATTCTGTCCGACTTCGCCGGACTCCGGGGAAGTTATAAAAAATGAATATTTGTCAAAATCCACAGTTGTCAGAAGGCTGAGGTCATCTTTGTCCCTCAGTTTCATCTGCCCGCGTTCAAGAGTCAGGCCCGCGGCCCCGTTTTCTTTTATTGTCAGGGCACCTGTTTCGGCGGTAATGGATGTGGCCGGAAAATTTTTCTCTCGGCGGTATATTCTTATATCTTTCATTTTCCGGGATGATATTTTCTCCGCAAAGAAAACATAATCTCCGATTTCGCTGAAAGCGCCTTCCTGAAAACGCAGTATATTCCTGGCGAGTATGTCCCTGACGAGAACAGTCATCGCGCGACTGCTCTTCGGCGAGAGAACGGCGTTGGAATACAGCATGAAAAGGGATACCATAATGCCGGATGCCAGTACGGACCTGAGTATGATTCTCGGATTTATGCCCGATGACTGCAGGGCGAGGATCTCGGAATCCCCGGCGAGGCGGCTCACGGCGACGACCCATGACAGAACAAAAGACACGGGTATGACAAAAATGAAAGAAGACGGGATGCCCGTCAGAAAAATTCTCACTATATCGGTGATGCCGGCCCCTTTTGCGACCAGGGATGCGATAAATCCCATGGCTTCATTCACGATAAAAATGCCGATGAGAATGAAAAACGCCGAAGCAAACACCGGTAAAAATTCTTTGAATAAGTAGCGTGAAAAAATGCGCATGATGAGGTCAGATAATGTTGTCAGTCCCCCGCCTGCCGTCAGGCCGGCGGCTAGACAGGTTGACATTTGGCATTGGGCCGGGTTTTGCGGGAAGATAAGCATAATAGAGCCGGAGGTCAATGGCAACCATAATCATGTTCAGCGCGTACAGAGTGGTGATCCAGTCAAAAGAGTATAGGATTTTGTGAATAAGGCCGCAAAGATAACCAAAACAGACAATGCCCATGAAGAGCGGGCTTTTTCCGGTCACGATCCCCGTGCGCAGGGTTCTCGCGATTGAGACCGGCCAGCTTATGCCAAAGCAGATGAGCATGGCGGCCTCAAATACACTCATTGTCCCGTCCCCGGTAATAAAATCCTGATTGTTTTAGCATATGGTATTCTCAATAATCGTCTGATGCAGATTAGCAAGTTTTTGGCTGTTTTTGCAAGCGGTGCCAGGTCTTGACATTTGACATTATTGAAGAAAAACCCCGCCGATATCAAGGCCCGGCCTCGTCCACCCGTTTATATTTCCAGAAAAGTTTGTTAAAATGAACGCTGGAGGTTCGTATGATATATATGCTGCCGGCTTTTTTGGCTGTTTTTGTTTTTGTGAAATATATTTCGCTGAACCCGCTCATAGGCGTGTTTCTCGGTATTTTGTTTGCCCTAGGCGTGAATCCGCGTTTTCGAGCGCGATCCAAGAAAACATTTTGGTTCTTTCACGCTGTTTACGTGATTGTTTTTTGCGCGATGATAATCCTTCTGTCCGAATATGTTTCGGGGGAGATAATCAGCGTATGCGCGCTCTGGGCAGTTTTCTCGTCGCTGTTCAGTTACCGGGAAAGTCTTTTGATGAGCCGGTCCAGCTCGTCCGACGAGAAAAAATGAATTTTTATGTGGCCCTGATTTTTTTTGTTAGCTTTTACCTCGACTTTTGTAGATAGCGAGCTCTCTAATTTTTCGGCAATTTCCCTTATCTCGGCAGATACCTGACGGTTTTTAGGGCCTGTTTTTTTTCCGGAAGAGAGAAATTCTATTTCACGCACGGAGAGATGCTCGTTAATGATCCGGTGTATGATGTGTTTTCTTTTGCGCGGATCTTTTATGACCGACAGCGCCCGCGCATGCCCTTCGCTTATTTTCCCTTCCCCGAGCGCCAGCACGATGTCTTCCGGAAATTTCAGGAGCCTGAGCGTGTTAGCCACAGTGGAACGGCTTTTGCCCACTCTTTCAGCGACGGCTTCCTGCGTCAGAGAAAATTTTTTCATAAGAGCTTCAAGCCCACTGGCTTCATCAAGCGGGTTAAGATCCTCCCGCTGGAGGTTTTCTATCAGGGATATAAAAGCAGCCGATGCCTCGTCGGTGTCTTTGATTGTGACCGGCACCTTTTTGAATCCCGCTATTTTGGCGGCCCGCAGGCGTCTTTCACCGGCTATGAGTTTCCATCCCGTCCCCGACGGTGAAACGACCAGCGGCTGTATGATGCCGTCCTGTTTCAGCGTTTCCGCCAGCGAAGTGATGCTGTCCGCGTTAAAACTTTTCCTGGCCTGGTGTGTGCCCGGCTGTATTTCTGAAACGCTTATCATATGTATGCGCCCTTCTTCTTTTTCGGGGATAAGAGCCTTGAGGCCTCTACCCAGCACAGCTTTTTTCATTTTTCCGACCTCCATTTACAATTTGATTTTCACCGGCCGGCAGTTGTCGGGCAGGTACCTGTTTATATAACTTAAAGGTTTTTTTCTGATGACGGTCAGTGCCCCGGCGATGGCCCCTCTGTGGGAAACAACAAGGATCTTCTCGCCGCTGTGTTTTTTTTGCACATGAGCCAGAAAGGACTTCATGCGCTCTGTCAGTTTTTCCCATGATTCGGCGCCGGGCGGTAGGTGCTTCCATGCTTCTTTTTTCCAGTTTTTGTAGTCTTTCGGATATTTTGCGCTAAGCCACTGCTCTTTTTTGCCTGACCAGCTACCGTGCGATATCTCAAGAAGCCGCTTATCCTGCCGTACGGGAAGGCCGTGCTTACCCGCTATTATCAGAGCCGTATCCAGAGATCTTGATAAGGGCGAGCTGTAAACGGCGCATATTTTTTCTTTTTGCAGCGCCGCCGCTGCAAGCTGCGCCTGTTTTCTCCCTTTTGAATTGAGAGGAATGTCCTGTCTCGACTGGATGCGTTTTTCCCTGTTCCAGTCGGTTTCTCCGTGGCGCAGGAATATGATTTCAGTAGTACGGGCAAGCTCGCACACGGGTTTGTAATATTTTTGCGATATTTTATAAATACTGTTTTTCGTCAGGTCATAGTAATTTTCGGAGATGGCGCTCACCCTGAGTTTTTTCACCTTCTGAGCGTAATGCAGGAATGAATGCAGCACCTCGAAGCTCATTTTGCCCAGCGCGTGCAGCGTTTGGTTCCTGTGCCTTCTTTCTCCCAGATCCGCCTGGGCGATCGCCTTTCTGCCGGCGATATGCAGTATCTCAATCAGGAATGCGACCTCGACGCCGTATCCGGAAGGTATGGAAAGTTTTCTGAAAAGATCCCGCCGTATGGCGTATTCCCCCGAAAGAGGCTGTCGGATATTGGCCAGCTCCGGGAAAAAAGTGTTAAGGATGGGTCTGGCGAGAATTTCGGTCACCCTGCCGCCTTCACCCTTTTTGAATTTGCCGGAAACCATAAGGGGCCGTTGATAGAAAGCTTTGACAAAGGAGATCTTCTTGTCTGTAAGAAGAGGCCCGACAATGCCGGTTATGAAGCGGGATGTGAAATTCCTTATATCGCCGTCTACAAAAGCCAGTATGTCCCCTGTGCTGGCGAAATAACTTTTATAAAGGGCATTCCCTTTTCCCGAGAAGTTCCCTGCGGCAGGCACGATATCCGAGTCCCTTCTCACAATAGCCCCCTCATTGCGGGCGATCGCCCTTGTCGTATCCGAAGATCCGCCGTCCAGCACTATGATCTCATCAACCAGGGGGTGTTTCAGAACGAGGTCTTTGCGGATTGCCCGCACAATTTTGCCTATTGTGGCGGCCTCATTGCGGGCGGGAATGATTACGCTTATCTTTAGGCCGGATTTTTTTTTGACAAGATCTGCCGCGCTGAAATCGCGCCAGCTGTAAATGTTATTTTTGCGCATTTCTTTTCTCCCGGGCCAGGAATTCGTCGCCGAGCTTCATGTAACTGGCCGCCCCGGCGGAATGCCTGTCATATTCAAATATATCTTTTCCGAAACTTGGGGCTTCGGCGAGCCTGACATTTCTCGGAATCACGGTGTTGAAAAGCTTTTCGCCAAAGAAATTTTTTATTTCATCGGTGATCTGGGCGGTCAGATTCAAGCGGCTGTCATACATGGTGAGAACCACCCCCTTTATGCGGAGGTGCTCATTGAAAGCGTCCCTCACATATTTGAGAGTGTTCAATAACTTGCCGAGGCCCTCAAGGGCGTAGAATTCGCATTGCAGAGGTATCAGCAGGCTGTCGGAAGCGGTGAGGGCGTTAATCGTAAGAAGCCCCAGCGATGGCGGGCAGTCAATGAATATAAAATCATAGTTTTCCTTGACGGCGGCGAGGGCTTTTTTCAAACGGTATTCCCTGTCTTCCATGCCCACAAGCTCTATTTCGGCCCCTGTCAGATCCCTTGTCGAAGGCACAATATCGGGGCAGTGATCCTTCGCCGTCACGGCGCCGGCCATAGACCCGTTAATGAGAACATCGTAAATATTTGCAGGGCTATTTTCTACGCCCAAACCTGAGCTGCAATTGGCCTGGGGGTCGATATCGAGAAGGAGGATCTTTTTTCTTCTCAGCACCAGTGCTTTAGCGAGATTGACCGAGGTTGTGGTTTTGCCCACTCCCCCCTTTTGGTTGGCAACAGCTATGATTTCACCCATTTTTCCAAACAAGCACGAAAGCCCTGCCGTAGTCTCTTATACAGCCGGGTTCTTTCGCAAATTCTCCTTTCTTTATTGTCTTCTTGTAGTACATAACATAAGCTTCCGGTAAAACAAGCCGGAAGGCGTGTTTTAGGAATTTTCTGCCGAAAGCTCTTCCTACAACAACATTGTATAATTTTTTATCGCTTAGGGCAAATTCCTGCGCGTCTTTGTGCACTATCCGCAGGCCGTCGAGTTTCAGCGTTTCTTTGAGCCTGCTCAAAAAAACCGCTTTTTTCCCGTTTGATTCGACCAGGTCGACCTGCAAGCCGGGCATAACTATTTTAAGTATGATGCCGGGGATGCCGGCCCCGGAACCTATATCGCAAAGAGTTAGGGGGGTTCGGCCAGGCAGCATCTCGGCTATGGTGTCGGCAAAAATGACGGAGCTTTCCACGGCCTCTTCCCACAGATGTTCATCATCAAAGGAAGTGAGGTTGAAACGCCGGTTCCATTCTTTAAGCGTCTCTAAATAAATTTTCAGTTTTTCCGCCGCTTCCGGTTGAATCGGAAATTGATTATTTCTTAGGAGCGTTAGCATTTTTTGAAAAAAGCCTTCCGGGAAAAGTCCTGATTTTAGCCCGCGAAACAGCGATACGGAGTTCCTTCAGGCTCTCTTGGGCCGCGATCCGGCCCTTCTCTATGCAATAGTCCATTTTTTTAAAATCAGCCCAGTGGATGTCGTGCGTGTCCGGTTTTATGATAAAATCCGCCTGCGCTATCTGCATGTCGGAAAGCTTGTAAGAAGAAATTGCGTCGGTGCGGGAGAGGATTGCCAGGCCCTGGTCAAAGCTGGCGATTGTTTTTCGCCGCGGCCGCGCATCGCAGGCTATAACAAAATCACAGCAGGATTTGAGTACGGAGACGGGAACGGAATTGACCGAGCCGCCGTCAAGATAGTATGAGCCGTCGATTTTAACGGGAGGAAAGATGCCCGGGATTGAAGAAGACGCAAGAACGGATGTCTTAAGCTTGCCGCTGCAGAAAACCCTCTCGTCCCCCAGCCCTATATCCGTGGCCACTGAGTAAAAAGGTATCTTTAATTCCTCAAAGGTTTCCGGCAGCTGAAGTTCGCTGAATATGCCTGCCGCCTGATCGTCGCTGATAATAGAAGGCCCGGTCACAGCCCTGTTCATTATAAAGAATTGTTTTGCCGCGGACAGAATTTTTCCGAAAGGCCGCGATGAAGCTTTTTGCGAAAAGTATGCGGCGGCTTCTTTAACAGGCGCGCTGATTATAAATTCCGCGAGTTTTTTCTCTACCGCTCTTCCGTTTGCCTCAGCGGCATACAGCGCGCCGATCACCGCGCCCATGCTTGTACCGGATATGGCGCCGACAGACAACCCGCTTTTACCGATAATTTCCAGTATCCCTATGTGGGCCAGCCCCCTGGCGCCGCCGCCCCCCAGGGCGATTCCCAGTTTAAATTTTTTCATAAGCAATGCTCCTTTCTGCGCATTGTTTCATGTGAAACAATGCAGCCCTGTCTTGTTGCAGAAGATATACCGGGCCGCATCAGGCTATTATGGTAGAAAATTTTTGACCCAAAAACAATTGTTAACGACAATTATTAACGCCCGCCTTAACCCGTTACTGATTTGCAAAGAGTGGGCTAAATTGTTTACCGGACTGGGCTACGCCTCACTAGTAATTGTATAATACAAAGATTTCTAATTATTCCAATTAAATCGGAGGAATGGAAACTTTTTATTATTCTTCCGGCTCGTCTGATTCATCAAGCTCATCGTCCGAGTCGTCACTTTTTGATTCTTTGGCGGGAGCAGATTTTTTAGAATCTTTTTTTGAGCCCGCGCAAATGAGCCGCTCGCTTTTAATCAGAATAGTAATATTTTTCTTCCATGCGCCTTTTGATGTGGCGAAGGCATAACTGGTTTTTCCGCTTTTTGTCTCGTAGGAGATATCTTTCAGGCCATCAATAGATGAGAATGGTCTGTTGTCAACTACTAGCTGAGCGTTTTTCTTTGATACGCCCGGCAGCTGTGACAGTTCCGCCACGGATGCGCTGTTTATATCCCGTGGTTTAGAAAAGAGGTGCTTATAGAGAGCGTTCTGGTCGACAACGCCGACGCCGCCGCTGACGGTGAAAATATCGGCTTCTATAAGGAGTTTCATGGATTTTGACCATGCCCCTTTTTTCGTGGCGAAGTCATAGCTCGTTTTTCCGCTTTTGGTTTCATGGCTTATTTCTTTCAGATCGTCAAGGGATTTTATTTTTCCTTTTTCGTCGCGGTAGGCGATAAGAGCCTTTGCTTTAGACGAAGAAATGCCCGGTATTTTCTTTAGATCATACTCGTTAACTTCATTCAGATTGATTTTTTCAAAGCTTGATTTTGCCGCGGCCTTGGACACTTTTTTCGCTTTTGCCGCGATATCAGACGGAAAAGTCAGAGCAATAGCACACAATGCTGCCAGAATAACTCGTTTCATAAAATTTACCTCCTGCAGGATTCTCAATAAAACTGTGAACAGAACAACCATTTAATGTATCACATAAGCTTATCCTGTGTCAAACCGCTGTTCAATATGTTGAAAAATAACTTGCCCATGCTCGGATAAATTTGGTAATATCCGGCTATATTCAGGTTAGTAAAAGGGCCGGGGTGATTCCGCCCCGATTTGGAGGTGCCGTGTCCGATAGAAAAATTTATCTTTCCGAAAAAGAAATTCCCGAAGCGTGGTATAACATTCAGGCTGATCTGCCCCAGCCGTTAGCCCCGCCGCTCAATCCCAAAACGGGTCAGCCTCTGGGCCCGGAAGACCTGCTGCCGATTTTTCCCGAGAGTCTTATCAGGCAGGAGATGTCTACGGAACGCTGGATAGAGATTCCAGATGAGGTCAGAGAAATATACAAGATATGGAGGCCCTCGCCGCTTAAAAGAGCCGTACGCCTTGAAAAGGCCTTAAAGACGCCGGCAAGAATTTATTTTAAGGATGAGAGCGTCTCTCCCGCGGGAAGCCATAAGCCCAACACCTCCGTGGCTCAGGCCTATTTCAACAAGGAGGCGGGGGTCAAAAGGATCGCCACCGAAACGGGCGCCGGCCAGTGGGGAAGCGCGCTGGCTTTCGCCTGCAAGCTCATGGATATCAAATGCACGGTCTATATGGTGAAGTGCTCTTATGAACAGAAACCTTACCGCAAGATGATGATGCACACCTGGGGCGCCGAAGTTTTCCCTTCTCCCAGCGACAGGACAAATGCCGGCCGGGAAATGCAAAAAAGATTCCCCGGTACCTCGGGCAGTCTGGGCATGGCCATCTCCGAGGCCGTTGAGGACGCCGCCACTCACGATGATACCAAATACGCCCTGGGCTCTGTGCTGAACCACGTGCTTCTGCACCAGACCGTTATAGGGCTGGAAACTAAAAAACAGCTCGCCATCGCCGAAGACAAGGCCGATGTGCTTATAGGCTGCGTCGGAGGCGGTTCCAATTTTCCCGGACTTTTTTTCCCTTATGTGGCCGATAAACTGAAAGGCGCAAATCTGGAATTTATCGCCTGCGAACCTGAGGCATGCCCGACGCTGAGCAAGGGACTTTTTAAATATGATTACGGCGATACGGCCAAACTCACGCCGCTTTTGAAAATGTACACGTTGGGCCACACCTTTGTTCCGCCCGGCATACACGCCGGCGGATTGCGTTACCACGGCGACGCTCCGCTGCTGTGCCTCCTTGTGAATAAGGGCCTGGTGCAAGCCAGGGCATTTCATCAGCTCGCGGCGTTTGAGGCCGGCGTTCTTTTTGCCAGAACGGAGGGCATAATACCCGCCCCCGAATCCGCGCATGCGATTAAAGGCGCCATAGATGAGGCGTTGAAATGTAAGGAAACCGGTGAGGAAAAGTGCATAGTTTTCTGCCTCAGCGGCCACGGTCATTTTGACATGAGCTCGTATGACGCGTATTTTGAGGGGAATCTGACAGATTACGCCTATCCCGAAGAGAAGATAAAAGAGGCCCTCAAAGAGCTTCCGGACATAAAAGAAAACAGATGACGCCAACGGATTACCGCGGAATTTTCCGCCGGATGCGGTCACAGGGCATGCTCCTGGCCATGATGAAAGATTCCGAGATAAACGGCGTGCTCAAAAAAATCGCGCGGAACATCATTGCCTGCGAAAGCAAAATAATATCCGCCAATAAAAAAGATATCAGCAAAGCTCTGTCGGCGGGGAAAACAAACGCGTTTATAGACAGATTAAAACTGGATAAAAAAAGAATCCGCTCGATGGCCGCTCAGGTCATTGAGGTATCGCGTCTTCCGTCGCCGCTGGGCAAGGTGCTGTCCGCCAGAAAAAGGCCGAACGGGCTGAAGATCCGGAAGGTGTCCGTTCCGCTGGGGACATTGCTGATCATCTACGAATCGCGCCCGAATGTCACCAGTGACTGCGCGGCTCTGTGCCTGAAATCGGGGAATGCGGTGATTTTACGCGGAGGTTCCGATGCTGTCAAAAGCAACGAGGCTATTTATAGCGCTATAAGGCCCGCGCTCCCTTCCAAAATAAAAGACACGGTATTTTTTGTGAAAGACACATCCCGCGAAACGGTCAACGGTATCCTGAAACTGAACGGCCTCATAGATGCGGTGATCCCGCGCGGCGGCGAGGGTCTGATAAAGGCCGTCGTGAAAAATTCGCGAATCCCGGTTATATATCACGGGAAGGGCGTGTGCAATCTTTATGTCCACAAAGACGCTGACATGGGGATGGCCGTCGCTATAGCGTTGAACGCCAAGGTGTCACGGCCAGGGGTGTGCAACGCCATAGAGAATCTGCTGGTGGATAAAGCCGTCTCGGAGAAATTTTTGCCGATGATCCATAGCGCCTATGCGGCCAATCAAGTCGAGATGAGAGGCTGTATTGAAACAAGAAAGATCTTGGCAGGCATTAAAGCCGCCTCTCAGTCGGATTGGGACACCGAATATCTGGCTAAGATAATATCCATAAAAGTTGTCAGCGGCATATCCCAGGCCTGTGAATTCATAAATACCCACGGCTCCCGGCACTCCGAGGCCATAATCACCTCCAGCCTAAAAGCCGCGAAGGTTTTTTTCGATTTTGTGGATGCCGCCTGCCTTTATCATAACGCGTCCACAAGGTTTACCGACGGCGGTGAATTCGGAATGGGAGCCGAGATAGGGATATCAAACCAGAAACTCCATCCCCGCGGTCCGGTGGGTCTTGAGGAATTAACATCATACAAATACATTGTCTCGGGCACCGGTCAAATCAGAAAATAAATGACGGGTCTTTTCGGCGGCACGTTTAACCCACCGCACATAGGGCACATGATACTTGCCGAACAGAGCCTGCATGAACTCTCGCTGGATAAAATAATTTTTATCCCTTCCGGCAACCCGCCGCACAAAAGTGGGGATGTTCTCGGTTCCGAGACCCGCTATAAACTGACAGTTTTGGCCTCATGCCTCAATCCGCGTTTTGAGGTCAGCGATTATGAGACAAAAAAGGAATCTGTCTCTTACACTATAGACATGTTGAAGCATTTTGACCGGATCCTCGGCGGAGAAATGATATTTCTGCTCGGCATGGACGCGCTTAATGACCTGAAAAACTGGAAGGACCCGGAAAGCATTGTGAACAATTTTACATTGGGTGTCTGGCGCCGGAGCGGCGAACCGGCGCAGAATGCGTTTGCCGATAATCCGCGAATCAAAAACGTCAATGCCCCCGAGATACCCGTATCGTCATCTCAGATTAGAAAAAATATCAGAGAGGGCAAGCCCTATCGCTACCTGGTGCCGGAAAAAGTTTATGAGTATATAAACGCTATGGAGCTTTATTTGTGAAGAAGATTTTAACAGCGTTCGTTCTGGGCGTTGCCGCGTTATCCGCGATTTTATTTTTACAAAGCGGATTTTTTTCAAAATGTATAAGGGGCGAAAGGATAAATATGCTTTTTGTCGGAGCCGACCAGGTTATGGGCGGGTCTCATTCCGACGTGGTGCTGTGGGTGAGCTATGAACCTAAAACGCGTTTCATAGATATCGTCTCCGTCCCGCGCGATGTGCTGATTAAATGGGACGAACATAAGAGCTGGATCCCGCGCAAACTCAGCGAGATCCTCTTTCTTAACACGAGGCAGCACGGCATGGAATCAGGCGTCACGCTGTTTAAAAAGGAACTTGAAAAATTCCTGGATGTGAAATTTGATTATTATATGATCGTCACATTTGACGCTTTTGTGCATGTAATAGACGCCCTGGGAAAGATTCCCGTTACCGTTGACATCCCCATGCATTATGATGATTACTGGGGAGGCCTGCATATACATTTTGAGCCCGGCGATTACATGATGTCCGGCGCGGAGGCGCTCAAATATGTGCGTTTCAGGCACAGCGCCCTCGGTGATATGGGCCGCATTAAAAGGCAGCAGGACTTTGTGAGGAATCTGATCGCGCATTGTTTTGATATCAGTGTTCTATCCGCCCTGCCTGATTTGATTAAAATATACCGTGAGGACATTTTTACAAATTTCAAATGGCGGGATATCCTTGTTCTGGCTGATGTGTTCCGCACTTTTGACGCGGAACATCAGCGCTATCAGATACTGCCGGGAGTATCACAGAGGATAGGCGCTAAAGATGTGTGGAGATTGGACGAGAAATCAGCGGAGGAGATCAAGGCGTCCATCGCCGGTTCTGAAAAAGAGCTTTGGCCGAGGTCAAAGATACGGCCTTTCATAATAAAGCGCGGGCCTGACAGTTTGGACGGGATACAGGCGGAAGTTTTTAACGCCAGCGGGCGGAGCGGCCTCGCCGAAGCTCTTTCCGAAAAATTGCGCAGTTACGGATGCGATGTCGTGTTGTGGGGCAACTGGGGAAATTATAAGAAATACACAGAGGTCATTGCCAGAACGGGAGAGCTTTCAAAAGCGGTCAGAACGGCAAGTATCCTCGGCTGCAGCCGGGTGCGTACGGATATAGACCCCGACCGCATGGTTGACATATCTGTTGTTGTGGGAGATGATTTCCCGAAGGAATTCTTAGATGAAAGAAAATAAGAAAGTCAAAATAGCGCTTGAAATAGCCGAAAAGATGAAAGCGGAAGATATAAAAATACTGGATCTGATGAAATTTGACACATGCGGAAGGTTTCATGTTATAATGACGGCCACTTCCGGGAGGCATCTTTCCTCGCTTGCCCGGGAGTTAGATAAAGGCTTGAAGGCGCTGGGCGGTTCGCGCCGCACGGAGGGAATGAAAGCGAAACAATGGCTTCTTGTGGATTGCGGAGATACCGTGATTCATGTTTTTACCAGGGAATCCCGCAATTTTTACGGCATAGAGCGTCTATGGGAAATGCCGGAAAAGAATTAGCGGTATGAAGGAAGCCTCTTTTTATTCGGTTTTGAATCCCGGGAAAAACATCCTGCGATGCGAACTCTGTCCGCGCAGATGTGTTATTCCCCCCGGCAAAAAGGGTTTTTGCGGAGTTCGGCAAAACACCGGCGGCAAATTGCTCGCTTTAACATACGGTAAACTTTCTTCTGTGA
>VMTH01000124.1 GCA_013791745.1 Candidatus Omnitrophota bacterium | reverse complement strand
GAAAGAGGCCGCCGCGTAATTCCAGAATCCCCCGAGGCTGACCATCACCATAAAAACCGGTATCCCCGTCATCCGCAGAAAAGTTATTTTATTCGCAAGCGTCATTTTCTCATGTCTATTATCTTCGCCCCGCGGGGGAAATCAAAAACCCCGGGCGCGATCTTCGCGTTCTTCTTCCACGATTTTATTTCCGTGAATGTTCTCATCACGGAATTTTCAACCTTCACGGATTTTAGCATTTTTTCCTTTCTGTCGTATATGGCCTCTATTTCATCGCCGTCTCTGCCTGCACGGAAAACAACCCGCGACGGATCCTGACCCGCGCCCGGGAGAGATGTGCCGGACTCATAAACCCCTCCGGGTATATCAAAATACATCAGGATAGGATTTTTCCCGAACCAGTCGTCAATATAGATCTCATTGTGTTTCTTCACCAGTCTCTTTCTTGATTTCGCGTCGATCTGCAGCACCTCGGAGGGCAGCTCCGCCCGAAACAAAAGCGGATCCTTCCTGTAATATATCTTACCTTTCGTGATAAAAGATTTTTCCGAATCATTGATCTCCATCGTTTTCTCAAAAGACACCTCTAACGTCGCGGCGCTCTCTATCGCCTCGCGCAATTCCATGGCCGGATCCGGAATCCGCTCCGTCGTATCGGCCACAGCCGACGATGCGCCTTCACCTTCGGACATCTGTTTCAGCGGGCCCGAGGGCATTTCCGCAGAAACAGGCGACAATGTCAATACGGTAATAAAGATAACAGGAATCAGTGCAGATGGTATCCGTAGCGGGCCATATGAGCGACGAGTTTGACCCCAAGCCCGGAGCGACAATGCATAAGGCCAAGCATAATTGCAGGCGAAGCCTGAATTGGCAGCGAGCCGCACACGCGAGCGGCCGTCTTCGGATATCTCTGAGGCGATTGCCTCACGGCAGAAATTAACTGGTATTATTTTTTTCACAGATTTTCCCTGAGGCGCTCGAGAGTTTCGGCGTCGCAAAGGATCTCTTTCCCTTTCGTGGGGCCGAGATCGTCGCCCACTACGCCGAGTTCATACATCGTATCTATCAAGCCGGCGGCCCGGCCGTAACCTATGCGGAAACGCCTCTGTAGAAGAGAGGTGGAGGCCTTCCCCTGGGAGATCACGAATTCCGCGGCCTCCCAGAAAATATCGTCCCTTATCTTAGCGGAGGAGAAATCGTTTTTTTTCACTTCCTTCGCCAGATCCATATAATCAAAGTCCACATTCTGGCTCCGGATGAATTTGACTATTTTCTGCACCTCTTTGCGCGAAATAAAAGGCGCCTGAATGCGTTCCAGAAAACTTGAGCCCGGCTGAAGATAGAGCATATCGCCGTGCAGAAGGAGCGCCTCTCCTCCCTGTGAATCCAGAATGGTACGGGAATCGATCTTTGAAAGCACATGCAGAGAGATCCTCGCCGGAAGATTTGCCTTTATCACACCGGTTATGACATTTACCGACGGGCGCTGGGTGCAAAGGACAAGATGTATACCGCATGCCCGCGACATCTGAGAGAGCCGGGTGATGGCAAGCTCCATGTCTTTCTGCGCCACGGCCATAAGATCCGCGAGCTCGTCTATCACGATCACTATATAAGGAAGGCTCCCGCAGGTCTCGTGGTAGCCCGCCAGATCCCTCACGCCGTTTTCGGAAAAGAGCTTCAGCCTTCTTTGCATCTCAAAAACCGCCCACTTGAGCGACGCCACAGCCCCGTGAACGTCTGTCTGCACGCGGGATAAGAGATGAGGAATGTCATTGTAAACGGTCAGCTCCACCATCTTGGCGTCTATGAGAATCAGTTTCAGTTCATAGGGCGAATATTTGTAGAGGAGACTGAGGATGAGATTGTGAATGGTGACGCTCTTTCCCGAACCTGTGGCTCCGCCTATAAGAAGATGCGGCATCGTGGAAAGATCCGCAACCACAGAATCCCCGACGACGTTTTTTCCGAGTATAACCGGCAGTTTCGCACCTGACATGGTAAAACTCTCGGACTCAAGAAGTTCCCTCAGACTTATTTTTTCGCGGTTTTTGCGGGGCACTTCTATTCCCACCGCGGCCTTGCCGGGAATGGGGGCGAGGATCCTTATTGATTCCGCGCGAAGCTGCATGGCTATGTCATTACTCAGACTCTGTATGGCCGATATTTTCTGCCCCGGCGGGACGGAAAGCTCATATCTTATGACGCCCGGGCCTATAACAATATCCCGCACCTCGGCGCTGATGCCGAATGAGGCAAAGGCTTCCTCAAGGGGTTTGACATCGGGAGATTCTTTTTCCTGACGGGGGCTTTTAAGCAGCGTGTTTGTGCCCGGAAGAAGATATTCCGGGCGCTGGGGCCGATCGTCATCCGCCGGCGGAGATGGTTTTGAAGCGGGCTCATCGTCGTCGTCATCTTCATCGATATCCCCTGAATCATCGTCGTCGCCAACAGCTTTTTCAGGAGCGGGCGCTGGCACAGGCCTCCGGGGTTTTATCACGGGATTGGGCCTTACAATAGCCGCGGCAGAAACAGCCGCGCGTTTTTTAAACAGCAGTAAAACAGATTTCACGGCACGCCAGAGCGCGCCTGCGGCGAGGGCTATTTTCACAAAAGGCCAGGCCATGACCTTGAAAAGACTTACCGCCCCTATGTCAAAAGCCAGTATAAAAGCGGCCAGCGCCCCGGCAAAACTCACCACAAAAGAGCCTTTTTTACCGAACAATCCTCTCAGGACCAGCCCGAGCAGTTCACCGACCTTACCGGCCGGGCTTATGGGAGGCACCCTGCCCATCATGAAAAGATGAACGGCGGAGCACACTGATATCAGAAGCATCAGCAATCCGATGAGTTTCTTCCAGAAATTAGGCACGGTTATTTTCGCGATCAGAAGAGCGCCCGAAACAATTAATGCCAACGAAAAAACATTGGAAACCCAGCCGAAAAGATAATAAGAAGCGGCTGCGATGTTCCTACCTATAAAACCCTGAGAAGCCTCCCAGTTGAGCCACAAGGCCATCATCAAACCCGCCCCGACAAGCAGGATGCCCGCTATATCGGCGGAACGATCCGGTGCATCAGGAGCTTGGGATTCTTTCTTTTTGCTCATATGAAAAACAGGTTTATCAGCGCGATCGCCAGCGTGTAAAAACCGAAATATCTCAAACGCGATCTTTTCACCATCAGCATAAGCAGACTTATCGCCGCGAGGCCCGAAAGAAAAGCCGCAACGGAGGAAAGCAGCATTGACGCGTTGAAAAGAGAAGAATCGAACGACCCTAAAAGCAAATTGCCGAAAAGCACGGCTGGGATGCTCATGTAAAAAGAAAACTCCACCGCCTTCGCGCGGGTCATGCCGCAAAGGATTCCCGCGCCTATCGTGGAGCCGCTCCGTGAAATACCGGGCAGGATCGCCAGCGCCTGTAAAATACCTATGAAAAATGATTTTGGGCCGTTAAGCGGCACATTTTTTTCTTTGATAAAATCGCTCCCTATGAGCAGAGCGGCGTTAAGAAGGAAAAAAAGCGAGATCCAGACGGAGTTTGATGCGAAAATCTCACCGAGCAGGTCTTTGGACAGCACTCCCGCAATGCCCGCCGGTATACTGGCTATGAAAAGATACAGGACCGTCATCCGGGCTCCGGATCCGGCCTTTCTGAAGAAATCCCTCACGAGAGAAACAAGGCCTTTTCTGAAATAGAACAACACCGCTAAAAGCGTCGCCAGATGAAGAAAAGCCGTCTCCTTAAAAGCCGCGTCGCTCGAACTGCCCATGATGCTGTTGGCCAGAACAAGATGCCCCGACGAGGAAACAGGCAGAAACTCCGTGAGTCCCTGCACAAGCCCTAAAAAAACGCTTTTAAGCATCTATAACGACGGCTATGCCGGCTCTTCAAACTCCGGCGGGGCGTCTTCCTCAGGCCCCTGCGCGGCAGAGTCCGGACCGGGCTCTCCGGCGGTCTCGTCGTATTTGGCCAGCACTTTTTCGGTGATCTCGCTGTTGATGTCCGAATCCCTTTTCATTTTTATCGTGTTGTAAAATTTACCGTCGGCGCCTCTCTGGGAAGGAGAGCCCACAAAAAGGCCGTTGGGGCCCTCGACGACCTTAAAGGCGTTCACCGTAAAATCATTGTCAAAAGTGACAACGGCAAAAGCCTTTATCTTGGAAGAACCTTTAGACATCCTGATAACAACATCCGTAACTTTCATATCATCCCCCCGTCCATCATTTTATCACCGCCATCTTTCCTGTCTTCTTAAGGCTGACGCCGTTTCTGTCCGCCTTTATCAGATAAATATACACGCCGCTCGCTTTTCCCGATGTGTCCCACTCATATTCATAAGCGCTCTTTGCCGCAACATAATTATTTGACATATCGCATCCGAAGACCTGCT
>VMTH01000123.1 GCA_013791745.1 Candidatus Omnitrophota bacterium | reverse complement strand
TGACATCGGAGTAGCATCAGTTTGGCTGTATTATCGTGAAGCGGGAAAGATAGAATATGAAGTAACTTCAATGTTGTGCATTGCAGAAGATATTTATCAGGGTTGTATACCACAATCGTTTGTGTTAAATCTGAGAACTAAAAGAGTCGAATACTACATAGATGCAATTGGTAATAGTATAGGATATATATCTATAGGTCAGCCAGGAACGAAGGATAACCCTAATATTTTTCCTGTTTCGGATGTTACACTGCCCCAACCGCCCTGTTATGCAGAGAGTGGGGGTACATTTGACGGCAAGGTACAACTAAAATGGTATCACTCAACTTCAGCTGATGTAGCAAAATATAATATATATGGTGATAATGGTTCAGGAATTATTGATTATAGCAGGTGTATAGCCACAATTTTCTATCCTGATAAAACTTGGATATGTAATATAAACACACAAAATGATATGACTTACAAGTTTGTTGTCCGAGCAGTTGATAGTGCTGGGAATGAAGAAAGTAATAATAAAATCTTAAATACGAATCTTATAATGGAGCCGTGGGAAGATAGTACCTCATTGCCTTTTTCACGACATGGTTATTTATCAGTTATCAAAAAAAACAGGATATTCATAATAGGTGGTGGTCATACAGAAAACGAAAACCTTCGGCCGTGCGAACCAATAAGTCCTACCGTTACTGTATACTCAGCTCAGGTAAATAACAGTGGGACAGTAGGTGAGTGGAGAGAAGAAATAAATAGTTTGCCTGAAAAACGATGTTATTATGCAGGGGTGTCTTATAAGGATTATGTATATGTTATTGGCGGACTATCATATGGTTATACCAACTATGCACAAAGAACAGTCTTTTTTGCCAGGATAAACGATGATGGGACAATGGGTAACTGGGAAACCACGACTCCCTTACCTTTAGAACTTGGAAGTAATTCTGCAGCTATAGTAGGTGACCACATTTATGTGGTTGGGGGATATTCAAAATATAGTAAAGAGAAAGTTGTATTGTATACAAAAGTTAACGCTGACGGTACTTTAGGGAACTGGAAGAATACAACTCAATTGCCCAGCTGCAGATTTTTTCACAGTACTGTAAGCAAGGATAAAAAGATATATGTTTTAGGTGGATTTGACGCTAATAATGGTGTTTGTGATACAGTCTTAATGTCCACAGTCAATGATGATGGCACACTCAATTCATGGGAATGTACTACACCCCTTCCAGTTCCCCGCGCATCAGGATCTGCTGCAATTGTGGGCAATAAAATATATTGGACTGGTGGGCTTAATCCATTTATTTCTTATAGTAACTATATTAATTCCGGGGAGACAAGGGATACTGTCTGGTACACTTCAGTCAATGAGAATGGTCATTTGGGTTCATGGAATGGCACTGCATGTATGCCGTCAGACCGTATGTCTATCCAAATTTCGAATTACAACAGTAATTTATATATTGTAGGTGGACAAAAACAGCATGCAGATCTGTTGGAAACGGATCCAGACATATTATATATATCAAAACACACGAATGTGTGGCATGCTGATATTTCCCGCATGTTCTCTCCAGTATTAGATCAAGCTCCTCCTACAATCTCAATATCAGTAACTCCGAAGGAAGTTAAAGAAGTCGGCGAAATCACAGTAACAGTGACCGGAATGGATGATAAGGACTTATCGGCAATCTGGTGGTGGGGAGTGAACGCCGGAGATACTGAACTCGATAAGGCTCACTGGTACAACTGCAGTGGAACTTCAGCAACCAATATGTGGACAATAGATACAAGTAGTCTTGCCCCGGGAACTTACAAATTAGGTGCGAATGCTAGAGATAAAGCATATCCGGTACTTGGGGAACCGCATCAGGCATCTGAGGGTGATGGGATTGCATATACTACATTTGAAATAAAAGATACAACACCTCCGCAAGTATCAATTACTAGTCCTGAAAACGGGGCTGTTTTACAGGACAAGGTTAACATAGACTCTATTGCAACGGATAATTGTGGAATAGAGAAAGTTGAATTATATCTTGATTCTTCAACTTCGCCGGTTAACATAAGTACAACATCGTCTTGTGAATGGGAATGGGACACAAAGGCATCAGAGAATGGAGAATATACCATCAAAGCTGTTGCCTATGATAAAGCTGGTAGCAGTGCTGTTTGTTTTATTAAAGTTACTGTTGAAAACGATGTAACCTGTCCTGTTATATCTGAAGTTGCTTCCAATGATGTTACGGGAACTTCATCAAAGATTATCTGGAAGACGGATGAACCAGCGACAAGTGAAGTTGAATACGGCACTAGTACATTATATGGATATACAAGTACAAAGAGTACATTCCTAGTTACCGGACATGAAGACGGTATAGATGGTCTTACTCCGGATACAATTTACTACTTCAGGGTGAGATCAGGAGATAAATATGGTAACTCGACAATAAGCGATAGCTACAGTTTTAGAACGCTGGATACAATTGCACCGGAAGCAGTTACTTCATTAAAAGTATCAGCAACAGGAACCGGGGATTCAATCCTGCTCTTGTGGACTACTTTATCCAGTGATGATGTCGTAGGATATAATGTTTACAGAGATGAAGGCCTAATAGATTCCACAACTGCACTTAACTATATAGATAAGAAGGTAAAGGAAGGAGAAAAATATACTTACAGTCTTTCATGTAATGATGAAGCAGGAAACGAATCAGAGAAGATATCAGTAGAAATAACCCCGAATATTGCTCCTGAAAAAGTCAGTGGATTAAAAGTAGAAGTATTTCTGGAAGGCAGCGAGCTTAATTTATCATGGACTGCAAATACAGAATCAGATTTAGCAGGATACAGAATATACCGTAAGACCGCTGGAACAGCGTATGGTTTTATAAATATATCGAGTTCAACATATTTTACAGATATGGGGTTAGTAGATGGAACTACCTGCTATTATCACGTATCAGCAATAGACAAGCTTTCTAATGAAGGAAAAATGTCGAATATTATTTCTGGAGTGCCCTTTGACACAATTTTTCCTGAACCTGTAAGCGATTTTAAAGCGACATCGATAGCGGAAGGAAAAATAAAATTATCATGGAAGATTTCTCCTTCAAAAGATATAGGAAAATATCTTATTTTTTGTGATAACGCAACAGGTGCAATAGATTATGATAAGCCTTTTGCTACGATATGTCATTCTGAGAATACGTGGTTTTCAAAATGTTTGACCAATAATAAAACTTATAAATTTGCCTTAAGGGCACAAGATAAATCCGGCAATATTGAAAAAAACACGCATTTAATTGCAGAAGTTTTAACTGATGCAACACCACCTATTTCCGGGTTACAGATCTTTATAAAAGATACTGGATGGTCCAACTACTTTGGGTATGGTTTTGAATCAGTGCTAGGTACAGCAAAAGATTCTATATCGAGTATAAATAAAGTTGAAATTTGTATTAAGGATACAACAAATAACACATATTCTCTTGGTTGGGGGGGGTGGAGTGGTTCAGAATTCTGGTTGACAGTTACGGGTAAAGAGAAGTGGGCATATGATGCATATGGTTTAAATTGGAAACCCGGACATACATATATGGTTCAAT
Source organism: Candidatus Omnitrophota bacterium (assembly GCA_013791745.1). Taxonomy (NCBI): domain Bacteria; kingdom Pseudomonadati; phylum Candidatus Omnitrophota; species Candidatus Omnitrophota bacterium. Next base: position 7,026 of record VMTH01000123.1, on the reverse strand, counting down.
CAAGGGCGATTGATAATGCGGGGAATATTGAGAAACCTACATCTTTGGGCAGTAAGTTGAATTGGAAAGTCCAAGCTTCCATGCCGACATATCGTTGGGGTTTTGGAATTGGTGTTGTTGATGGAAAGATATATTCAATAGGTGGCTATGGAGGCTGGGGTGGTGAAGCTTTAAATGTAGTTGAAGAATATAATATTAAAACGAATACTTGGGTTAAAAAAGCTCCTATGCCGACAAAAAGAGGAGCGCTTACTGTTAGTGTAGTTAATGGTAAGATTTATGCCATAGGAGGGAAAAAAGACATCAATTATAATGTCTGTAATGTTGTAGAAGAATATGACCCCATAAAAAATAAGTGGATTACAAAAACACCGATACCTGCAATGTGCGAAAGTATGACCAGTGCGGTAGTAAATGGCAAAATATATGTAATCGGAGGTAGTCTTATAGAAGGGCATTACTATAATGATCAAACAGGAATAACTATGGTTGAGGAATATAATCCTGTGACTGACAGATGGTTGCAAAAGTCGCCTATGCCGTCTGGCAGAGAGTGGGCAGGTAGTGCTGTTGTAAATGGGAAAATATATATTATTGGGGGTTACGATAGAGGGAAAATTCCTCCAGAACTAAATATATATGATCCAGTTTCAGATGCTTGGAGTATTGGCTCAGATATGCCAAACCCTCGGTGGGCATTGGCTTGTGTTTCAGTAAATGGGAAAATTTATGCGATTGGTGGGCGTGGACATAAAAGCCATGCACACAGTACGGTAGATGAATATGATCCAATTAAAGATATTTGGATTTCAAAAAGTACGCTTTCTAAAAGAAGAAGTTATCTATGCGCAGCAGTTGTCAACGACAAAATCTATGCTATTGGTGGAATGCTTGCAAATATTACTGAAGTGGCAGATATAGAATTAGCTCAATTAGCACATGAGGATGAAGTTGATGTTAGTGAACAATTAGACAGAGCCGGTGCGTGGATTAAAGTTCCTAAAAATAAAAAAAGAATCCGGGGAAATGCTGTGACGGTAATGGCTGAAGCAACGGAGAATACAAAGGGGGTTCTTTTTCAATATAAGGCGCCGGATAGTGATGAATGGATAAATATTACCGGCATTGATGAGAAATTTCCCTATGCTGTTTATTGGAATGTCAGCGCTATTGAAAATGGAGAGTATTTCCTTAGAGCAGTTGCCTATAATTCGGATGGTTTAGCCGATATATCGGCGGAAGCAATTACTGTTTTTATTGATGATGGTAATTCAGATATTGTGGAAGACGGGAATCCTGATGTGGATCCCAATAATGAACATCGAAAACGTGAAAAAATAGAAACGACTCAAGATAATAATGCTGTTATAAGGGAAGTTATGGTAGCGGATGGAACCAGCGCCGCTATTGCCAGTAATCTATTGGAAGAAACAACAATACTGGAAATCACGCTTTTAAAACAGGAAACAATAGCCAGTATCTTACCTCCGCCAAATTCCAATTTAAAGGCGACAGGAGTTTTTCGGGAATATAAACTGGAGAATGGGCAGAGGCATTTCTCAGAGGAAATTAACCTGAATCTTCCCTATTCTGATGAGAATGAAGATGGAATTGTAGATGGGACGGACATTCGAGCTGAGGAATTGAAGGTGTTTTATTTTAATGAAACTATTAGAAAATGGGAGGAAGTCAGGGAAACAGAAGTTATCTCTCAACGAACTCGCTTGAGAGCGATATCTCAAAATGGTTATTTATACACGGGGAACAGTGTTTCGGCACAAGTCAACCATTTTTCTATTTTTGCGCTGATGGCATATAGGCCGGCCACAACTTTATCTAACGTTGATATTTATCCGAATCCTCTTAAACCCGATAGAGGTAACGATATTACTTTCGATAATTTGCCCGACCATTCAACGATAAGAATTTATGCGATTTCAGGTCGTCTGATCAAGGAACTTAAAGTAACAGCCGCCGATGGCGGACAGAAAGTATGGGATACTAAAAATAATTCAGGGGATAAAGTTTCTTCAGGAGTGTATATATATCTGATAACGAATGACGTCGCAGGTAAGACCAGTGGCAAACTGGCAATTATAAGATGATGAGTAAAAGTAAACATATTGCATCTGAGAATCTAAGGCAGATTCTGTTGAAAATTTCACTTGTGCTGATTCTATTTTCATATTCATATGTATTTGCAGCCGGCAGGACACGGGCAGAATTTCTACGCATTGATACCGGAGGGAGGCCGGCGGGGATGGGCGGAGCATTTTCTGCAGTGAGCGACGATATTAACAGTATTTTTTATAACCCGGCTGGCTTGGGCTGGATAGAAGGAACAGAAGTAACATTTTTACATAATGCCTGGCTTGAAGGTATTTCTCAGGACTATTTAGCCGGAACGCATAATTTGGGCTGGGGGAGTATAGGAGTCAGTATTAATTATTTTGATCTGGGTGAAATAACGGGTAAAGCATCTCAGATTGATAAGCCGTATAGTTTCACAGCCCGCCAAACGGCAGCAACTTTGTCTTTGGGTGGACGGATAAAGACAAATATGGCGGTGGGAACAAGTCTGAAGCTAATTCAGGAAAAGATAGAGAATGAAAATTCTTCCGGCTGGGCGGTAGATTTCGGAATTATAAATCAAATTGATGAATACCGTTTTGCTGTTAGCGCGCAGAATTTAGGCCCCAAAATAAAATTCATAGATGAAAAAGAGGAAATTCCCACTTTATTTAAATTCGGTATTGCCCGCCAATTAGAAAATTTAACTATAGCTTTTGATGTCAATGTTTTATTGAACAGTTCTCTGTATAATTGTTTCGGGGTTGAATACAAACTGAATAATATGTTGTCATTAAGGGCTGGTTATCAGATGGATGAAGATTATGATTCAAACATTGGTCTCACCGCCGGCCTCGGTGTATTATTAGGTGATTATAGGCTGGACTATGCGTATATGCCTTTTGGGGAGATTGGAATTACCCACCGTATTTCTATCATTTACTCATTTGGGAATTATCCCGTACTTAATGATTTTAAATCTTACTCAATGAATTATGACGATTGGTATAGTAAGTATGGAACCAACTGAATTGTTTCGGATACTTTCTTTCCATTCAAACATGCAAGTATAAAATCACCAATGAGAAGTGCTCATTTTTGGAGTTATAGTGAGTGTTGACATTTGTATGCGTTTGTATTACACTTTGAAGTGAAGGGGGAAATATGTCAAAAATAACAACGATACGCCTGCCGGAGCAGATGAGGGAGCAGCTTGAGACGCAAGCCCGCCTCGAGCACAGGTCTCTTTCACAGCAGATAAAGGAAAATTTGAAAATAGCTCTTGCCGCCACGGCAAATCCCGATCTGCCGCTCCAGTTTATCCGGGACATATTGGAGGCCAAGGCCGAAAAAGAGACAGGCGGCGCCGTGCCCTTTGAAATATAGTGTATGAATTAAAAGCCCTGCCGAAGTTTTTACGGCAGTTCGGCAAGTTCTCTCCGGCGGACCAGAACAGGGTAAGAGAAGAACTCCGCAAGATCGCGGCGGATCCGTCCGCGGGCCATGTCAAAAAAGGCCCCCTTGCCGGAATAAGGGTTCACAAATGGAAATTGAAACATCAGTTATATCTTATCGCGTATGAGACGGATAAAAAAGCGAAGACCATTTTCATTTACGCCCTATCCACCCATGAGGGTTTTTATAAAGCTCTGCAAAGATATGTGTGATCATTCGGGGTTACGGACGCTGATCCCCGCCTGACTTGACTTCCGGGCAAGCGCGAAAGCCGTAATAATGCTATAATGCGGAAAGTAACAGTTGACTAAAATATCAACAAAAGGAAAATTTATGAAATTCAAAGATTTTGATTTGGATCCCCGTCTTAATGAGGGGATCAAGCGCTCCGGTTATGATGAGCCGACGCCCGTTCAGGAGAAAGTCATCATTCCGGCGATGGAGGGGCGCGACATCATAGGCAGCGCCCAGACGGGCACGGGAAAGACCGCGGCCTTCGTCCTGCCCATTCTGCACAGGCTTCTGAAGGAACAGCGCTCTTATGTGAGCGTCCTCATCGTCACCCCTACGAGGGAGCTGGCGGAACAGATAAACGAGAACATTGACATCCTCAAATCCGGCACGGGAATACGCAGCGCCACCATTTACGGCGGCGTGGGAGCCAATCCCCAGATAAGAGCCCTGCGGGAGGGCGTGGACATAATCGTGGCCTGCCCGGGAAGGCTGCTGGACCTGATAAACCAGGGCTATGTGAAACTGGACAAGGTGGAGACGCTGGTGCTGGATGAGGCGGACCGCATGCTGGACATGGGCTTTCTCCCCGATATAAAACGCATAATCACATATCTGCCGGTGAAGAGGCAGACGATGCTCTTCTCGGCGACATTCGCCCCGGAAATAGAAGCCCTCGCGAAAAATGTCCTTCACAATCCCAAGCGCATAGCCCTGGGCCTCAGCGGCCCGGCTCACACCGTCTCTCACGCCTTATATCCCGTGCCCCAGCATCTGAAAGGGGCCTTGTTATTGAAAGTGCTGGAGCACACGGACACGAATTCCGTCCTCATATTCACGCGCACGAAATACCGCGCTAAAAGCCTGGCCAGGAAGATAGAAAGTAATAAGTATACCGTCACCAGCCTCCACAGCAACAGGACTCAGGGACAGAGGCAGGCGGCGCTCAAAGGCTTTAAGGACGGGACATATCATATAATGGTCGCCACTGATATCGCGGCCAGAGGGCTGGATGTGGAGAACATCTCCCATGTGATTAATTTTGATATGCCCGGCACCGCCGATGATTATATTCACCGCATAGGGCGCACGGGCAGGGCGGAACGCTCGGGCGACGCCTTCACCTTCATCACGGCCGACGACGAGGACCTGATACGGAAACTGGAAAAGATAATGGGGAAGAGGATCCCGCGTAAAACAATGGACGATCTGGATTATAACGCCCCCAAACCCAAACACACGGCGCCGCCAAGAAGCCCCGGCCGTTCTCCCCGCCGCTTCGGAAGCCCCAGGCCTTCAGGCGACAGAAAGCCCTCCGGCGACAGAAAATCCTCCGGCGACAGAAAATCCTCCGGCGACAGGAAGCCCTCCGGCGACAGGAAATCCTCCGCTCCCAAGCGTCATTATCGCCGTTAAGCCCGCCTCGCCGCTACCGAACTGAAAAATCTTAAAACCGGCAGCCTTGAAAAAAAACTGTTCCTCAAGTACAATTGAAATGGAAGTAAAGCTCGATCAGCAGGATTTAGCGCATTTTGGAAACGATGGAAAAGGAAAAAAACGGTAGCAAGGAATTATGAAGAAAGCCAAAGTGAAAGCAAACATCGTAAAAACGCCCCAGGGCAAAACTCCTGTCCAGTTACTTACCCTCAGCTATAAACGGGCAAGGGCTATCCGGCATCTTCAAAAGATCAATAAGGCAATTCCAAAACAATGAGGCCCATAGCAGAGATACAAAAGTTAAAACAGGTCATACGTAACCTTGGCGAAATAGATTATGTGCCGGTTCTCATAGGGGGAAAAGCATTGGCGCTTTTCGGATCGCCCCGGCTGACTTTTGATACCGATATTGTCATTCCCTCAATTAAAGACTTGGCAGCGGCCAAGCTATTAACTAATGCTATGCGCAAAGCTGATTTTTATTATGTGAATAAATTAGATGATGAAGGAAATCCGATAGGCTGGATCGATGCGCCGAATGCTGCTGCGTCAAGGATAATGATTGATAAGCCGAAAACTATATTTTTTTGGAATCCGGACTTAGAAATGAAGATAGATATCCTTTTAGATTTTCCGTTAAAAACATCAGAGCTGCTGGCGACCGCCGAGGATAAAATGCTTGATAAAACAACGATTATAAAGGTAGCGTCGTTAAAGAACCTCAAAAAGATGAAAGAGATCGCCTTTAAGGATCGTAAGAAATCTACTGATGCTCAGGACTTGGAGTTTATAGCAAGGATTATGAGATCAAAGCGAAAGAACAAAAGCAAAGAGCTATGAGATCCTTTTTGCCGATAATGTACAACATTATTGAAGAGGAGTATCATTCCCAATGCTGATCGAATATTTTAAAAAATATTACAGCAGCGACAGCAGGACCGGCGCTTATCAAATCGAGATATCTTTAGATAAGTACACGGATGTTTTTAATGAATGGGACCCGGCGCCTTTTAAAAAAAGGGACATCGACCCCGCTTTCGAGGACTATCTGAAAGGATGTTCTTCCGATATCCCTCTGAAATATAAGATCGAACTATTTTTATGCCTGCCTGAGGATCAGTATGATATTCAGAAAGAAGGCATAATAAAGGAAGGTATCAAAACCTACTTTCAGTCAAAAACCGAAATTATTAAAAAAACCATCCAAGTCATGAACAAAAACACAGGAATATATGCTCTGGTTTCAGTTGTTTTTCTTATACTGGCGTTATCACTGGAAACTTCTTCAACCAGTAATGTTTTTATAAATCTATTGCTTCAGGGTTTGTTCATCGGCGGCTGGGTCTTTTTATGGGAAGCTTTAAATATATTTGTTTTTCATAAAAGTACAATAAAATATCAGTACAGAGTGTATGAAAGACTTTTGCGCTCGGATATAGAATTCAAATATATCAGCTTAGCTTGCCCCAGGCCGTTAGCCAACACCCCTGATCTGCTATAACAACTGCCGACACCCCGGACCTTTACTTTTGGGCTATACTTGTTAAAATTTACGAATGTAGCGATCAGGGAGGATATGAATGAAAGCTAAAACTATTGCCGTGTTTGTTATGGCGGGGCTGGTATTGATTATTCTTCTGCAGAATACGAAGGTCATTTCTTTGCGGTTCTTCTTCTGGGAATTGAGCATGTCGCAGGTTATTTTATTGCCTTTGATCATGTTAGCCGGCTTTCTCGCGGGTTATTTTGTCGCCCGCCTCCGCCGGAATTAAGGCCGGGATAATTAAGAACTACGGGGAACAAGTCACGAAGATTCCGTCCTGATCAACGCTT
>VMTH01000122.1 GCA_013791745.1 Candidatus Omnitrophota bacterium | reverse complement strand
GGAAATCAAACATTTTTCTTTTAATGAGCAGATATATTACTCCCGGCAGAAGGAGGATTAGCGTCTGATGGTTGGCCAGGCCGAGCCCGAAGAGAAAAGCCGCGGCCAGAGCGTTTTTTTTAAAAGGCGAATACAGCAGGTATATTATCGCGCATGCGAAAAGAAGATTAAGCGTGAAGACCTCGGCGACCCCCGCTGATGAGAACACGGCAGGAGCAAGCGCGAAATACAGAAGCAGGCTCGCCGAGGCAAAGCGGCACATAAAGAGCATCGCGGAAAACACAAAAATCGCATTGATAAAATTCATGCGGTAGGCCATATTGCCCGCGGGAAAAATCTTTGACAAAGCCGAGGTGATTATGACAAAAACCGGATAGCCCGGCGGATGAGCCACCCCCAGTGTTGATGAGGCGGCGATGAGCTCGCCTGAATCACCCACATATACGCTGGGCGCAAGATTGTATAAAAAGATGAAAAACGCCGCTACTGCCGCGGCGAGGACGCTTCTTTTGATCACCACCGTCCCAGAATTATTCTATTTTCCTTCACTTTCTTACGGGAGGGAAAAGCTTCTTTTCTTTTCCCGTGCCTTAAAAGAACCTCTCCTTTTGATATCTCAATGCTTGATTCTTCCCGCGGGTAACGCGCATATAAGATATTGGCGGCGAGAAAGGCCTTCTCAAGCCCGTCGGCCCGGCCGAAGTTCCAGATCTCATCCGGCTGCGCCAATCGGTAATTTTCTTCGTATATCGACTCGTTCTTAAGCTTACGCACGAGCGTAAGAGCCTCTTTATCAGTCATGTTTTGGGTAGCTTCCAGCGAGACGGGGTTGCGGGTGAGAGCGGCATAGGCAAAAGGCCCTATTTCGCATTCTCTCATGTCGCGTAAGGCGTAAAAAGCCAGATCAGCGCCCTCGTTCTCACTTCGTATAGCCGAGAGTCTTTTGATAACAGCCTGTCTGTCCATGCCGGGATCAATACCCAACGGCGTTTCTTGAACGACTATTTTCTTTTTGATATCGGGAAGATCCGCCGCAGTGACGCAGAATTCTTTGATGGCAGAGATGAGTTTCCGGAAACTGAAACATCCTATGGAAATTTTTTCTTCAAAAATTTTAACACTTTTTATATCGGAGAAATCCAAGGGACGGGATGAAAGATAATGCTCTATATCATTTAGCACGATTCTTCCGGGAAGCGCACAAGCGTGAAAATCCGTCGGCGCGACTGTGTCGATGAGCTCTTTTCTTGTGCTGTCTGTGAGCAAATAAGGATGTTTCAACTCGTATTCAAAGAGCGTATCCAGGCCCACGTAGCGGTCATGGCCGCAGATAATGCCCCTCACCTGGAAACATTTGTGAAGATCCCTGTGGCGGCGGAGAAAAGCCCCCAGCACCGGAGTCGTGAGTTCGGTTTTCAGATAACACCCCAGTTTTTTTCTCAGCCGCCCGTATTCCACCGGATCTATTGTGGCTTTTTCATAGAGCGTGTGGATGTAACCGCTTTCATGCGAGACAACAGTGACTTTTTCGTTTTCAAGAGCCCTGCGGGCTTTAACGGAAAGAGCCGTGCCGTTGAACCACATGTTTTTTGTGACAATCCTTCTGTTGTTGGTAAGAACGCCTTTTCCGAGATTCACGAAATTCTGCGAATGAAGGGGTGTGCCCATAAGAAAAATATCTTTCAGCGGAATCCCCGCAACGATAAAAAGCGCCGCAGCGTACAGCGCCGCCAGCGAAACGCACTCCCCCGCACCTGATGAATAGAATTTTTTGCCACGGAAGGCGTCCATGGCTTCCACCGTTTCGGTTTTCCAGTAAGGTATTATTTCATCCGTGTATTTTTCAAGGCCGAAATGCCGCCTTATGTCTATATCAAAATAATATTTATCGCCCTCATAACCGAAAAGCGCGTTTGACCGGGCGAGGATTTTTTCATCCACGAAATCACTGAAGCGCGCCATTTCCCTGCTCTTGGATGTGAGCCCCCATGTCTCAATATCCAGATTGAAAGCGTAATTGTCCATGATAAACTGCTTGAGCCTGTGGATCCGCCTGAGAGGAGACATCTTTTGTATTCCCTCAAACCACGGATGAAGGCGCCAGCGCCATATTTTAGGCGACATTATGTTCGCGAGAACAAGGCTGTAAAGAAGTTCGGGGAAGACGAATATTTCCATATCAGACAATGTAACCGCCGAGGATTTTCTCTCAAGATCTATTCCGGATTTACGCATATAAAAATTTACCGCCGGGACGGACGGGAATCAGCACTCTTTTGACAAAAGGAATTCCGCGGTCTTAATAAGCGCTTTTTTCATATCCCTTTCTTTTTATCAAATGTCAAGCCGGGAACTTCTGTTTCTCTATGAAACCGGCGGCAAAAGCCGCCGCAATACCCATAAAAAAACCGGCGGCGGCGGCAACGCCGGCAATTTTCTTTTTCTTCGGCGAAACAGGGGAGTCGGGGACAACGGCTTTTGATATGATCTTTATATCGCCCAACTTCGCCGCCGAAGCTATTGATACCTCTGTTATACGCGAAAAAAGAGAATTATATCTGGTTTTGGCTATGGTGTGAGCCCTTGAACTCTCATCTCTGATAATTTTCAGCTCCGCGACTTTCGTCTCAAGAGCATACACATCTTTGTATAGTATTTCTTTTTCCGATTTCAGATAATTCAACTCGTTTAAAAGGAATTCAACATCAACGGCAACTTCTGCGATCTCGGATTCAAGTTTACGGTAAATGGGATTGAGCTCTTCCGAATAAATCTTCTGGCCTTTTACAGCGGAAAGATCTTTACCCTCAATAATTTTATCCCACAGCACATCGTCCGCAACGGCTTTGGCCATACTCTTATACTGTTTGTGCTTTTTGATCTCGTTTTTCAGAGCCGTCAAACGTATCTGCTGGATTTTCAATTTTTTTTCATTTCCTATGATCGCCGTCTGGATAGACTCCAGTTTCGCTTTTTTCACCTCAAGCTCGGATGACTTCAAATCAATGTTGTTTTTAATGGAAAGCTCTGAAAGTTTCCGTTCTTCCGCCACCATTTCGGCTTCGGCTTTTTTTAATTCGCTGTAAAGAAAAGATTGGGAGGCTTC
>VMTH01000121.1 GCA_013791745.1 Candidatus Omnitrophota bacterium | reverse complement strand
TATCGCGTCAGACCGACGGTAAAGTTGACTGGCTTATTTTTGTGGCCAATAAAGACAGGGTGAGCCTGGATACTGTTAAAAGCAGCCTGTCGCTGCTGGGCAAACTCAAGATACAGGCAGCTAATATCGGGCTTGTGATCAACCGGGCTGATAAAATCCCTTCTTACGCGTCAGATATCGGTATTGAGGTTCTCGGGGTGCTGCCATATGATAAGGCGATAGAAAACAGCGCTGAATCAGGGAGCCCTCTGGGAAAAACAGAACCGGGGACCAAAGAAATAATAGATGGTATAATGAAAAAGTTGGAAAACAAATCGTAAAATGTGAGGTGTTCTTATGGACATTGTAAAGGAAAAATCAAGCGGCCGGGTAAGCGAAGTGAAGATCGGCAAAGGCGAGAAAGAAGTGGCGGTAGGGGGACACGGAACGCTGCCTTTTCTTGACTTTGAAGGGGATACCGGTCACCGTCCAATTCTTGCGCTGGAAGTGCGCGACTGGCTGAATCCCGACTGGAACCCGTATTTAAGTGAGTATTGGAAAGATGCATCGTCCACAGCGGAATGGGTAAAGAAAGCGGAGAGCTTTTCTCCCGACCTTCTCTGCGTGCGTTTTATGTCGGCCGACCCGGATACGAAAAACACGTCTGCTGAGGACACAGTCAAAACTCTTGAGGAAGTGCTCAAGAATACAAGGCTTCCTCTGATTATCACCGGATGCGGCAATATCGCAAAGGACCAGGAGATTATTCCCGCCCTGACGGAGGCGGCCAAAGGTGAAAACGCGCTTTTCGGGATAGCGGTGAAAGAAAACTATAAGACTCTTGCGGCCGCGGCCCTTGCCGGAGGACATTCACTTATTGCCGAGACGCCCCTTGACATAAACCTCGCAAAACAGCTGAACATTCTCATTTCAGATATGGGCCTGGGTACGGATAAAATCGTCATGCACCACAGCACGGGCGGCCTGGGCTACGGACTTGAATACTGTTATTCAATTATGGAAAGATGCCGCCTTGCGGCGCTTTCGGGCGATGCCATGATGTCGCCGCCTGTCCTGAATTTTATCGGTCAGGAATGCTGGAAAACGAAGGAAGCCAAGGACAGCTCCGGGCTGGGTCTGGCATGGGAAGTAACTACGGGAGTCGCCTACCTTGAAGCCGGCAGCGACATACTGGTCTTAAACCATCCCGAAAGCCTGGAGAAATTAAGAAAAGCCGTTAATCAGTTGAGCGCGGGAGGTGATGTATGAAAATACTTGTATTGAATTCGAGAATTTACTCGCTGGAGTATGAGCTTTTGGAAGTGCCCGGCGAGAAGATCCTCTGCAGCGGGCAAATAAAGAGGATCGGAGCGGAGTCTTCTGTTATCATCCATAAAGTAGAGGGAAAGGACCAGGATAAGATAATAAAGCCCGTCTTTGACCATCAGAAGGCGCTCGACGCTGTTATAAAACTTCTTACGGGCCCGCAGGATGGGGTGATAAAAGATAAGAAGTAGATCGGGGCAGTGGGCCACCGCGTGGTGCACGGCGGCGAAGACTTCCAGGGATCCATTAAAATAACTCCGGATGTCAGGAAAAAAATATATCAGAACTTTCAGCTTGCTCCCCTTCACAATCCTTTTAACCTCAAAGCCATTGATGCGGCGCTGAAGCTGCTTCCCGGCGTGCCGCAGGTAGCGGTCTTTGACACGTCTTATTACCAGAAAATGCCTCCCAGCGCGTATTACTATGCGCTGCCGATGCACATATCCAAGGAGCATAAGATAAGAAGGTACGGTTTTCACGGGATCTCGCATCAATACGCGTGTGAGAATGCGGCGAATATACTGAAGAAACCGTTAAAAGGGCTCAGGATAATATCCTTTCATCTGGGTCAGGGGTGTTCGGTATCGGCGATCAAAGACGGCGCGCCCATAGATACGTCCATGGGTTTTTCTCCGCTGGGAGGGCTCGTGATGACGACCCGCTGCGGTAATATCGATCCCGAAATTGTAATATATCTTTCAAAGCTCGGATGGAGCTTCACTGAAATAGAGGTAATGCTGAACAAGGAGTCGGGAATTCTCGGGCTTTCCGGCGTAAGCGACAATATGAAAGACGTGATTCTTGCGGCGGAAAAAGGAGATGAGCGCTCAAAGCTTGCGATAGACATCTTCTGCTACGCGGCAACGAAATACTTCTTTTCGTACTATGGGATATTAGGGGGCGCAAACGCGATAATATTTACCGGCGGCATCGGTGTGAATTCTCCTCTGATCAGGAAAAGGATCCTTGAAGGCGCGAAATTCCTCGGTATAGAAATTGATCCCGCGAAGAACAGGAAAACGGTTGCGTGCGCCGGAAGAATTGAGAGCAAATCCAGCAAAGCGAAAATACTGGTTATTCCGCGCAACGAGGGAATTCTGATTGCCAGGGAAACTTATAAGATAATAAAAGGGAAGAAGATAGGGTGATCAAGGAGGCAAGATGTATTTAATCGGCGAGAGAATTAACGGCATGTTTGATGACATTAAAAAGGCGGTTCAGGAGAAGGATGAGACGGTTATAAAACGCTGGGTTGAAGAGCAGGTAAAGGAGGGCGCGGACGCGCTCGACGTGAACGCCGGCCCGTCTTCCGACAAGCCGATGGAAGCGATGGAATGGCTTGTGACGACTGTCAGGAAACATACGGATATTACTCTTGCCATCGACACCACAAAAACCGATGTAATGGAAAGAGGGCTGGAACTTGCGGGTGTGGGAAAAGGGATCATTAATTCCGCCAACGGAGAACCGCAGAAACTGGCGAAACTTTTAGAGCTTGCGAAAAAATACAGGGCAAAGGTCATAGGCCTTACAATGAACGAAAAGGGAATTCCGAAAGACGCCTCGCAAAGAGTTGAAATTGCCGCCCAGATCATTACAAGCGCGGCGGATGCGGGCATTCCTTCCGACGACCTTTTTATTGACGCGGTGATTCTTCCGGCGAACGTTGCTCAGGAACACGCTGTTGAGGTGCTTGAAACCATATCGCAGATTAAAATGCTCTGCGATCCTCCGTGCCGGGCTGTGCTGGGATTGAGCAATGTTTCGCAGAAATGCAACAACCGGCCGCTGATAAACAAGGTGTATCTTGTAATGGCGATTGCGCGTGGATTGGACGCCGCCATCGTTGATGTGTGTGACCGTGACCTTGTTGATTCGGCAATAACCGCGGAACTCCTCCTTAATAAGCAGATATACTGCGACAACTACTGCGAAGCGTACAGGAAGAAATAAACAGGAAATGAGAATAGTTAGGAGTGGATTGATATGAGCGAAAAAAAATATTTTCCCGGACTTCCGGTGACAGAATACCTTGAAGAGGCATCGAGCGGCCGGCCTGTTCCCGGCGGAGGAAGCGTCGCTTCTGTGGCCGCGGCTCTGGGCGCTTCGCTGATGGAGATGGTGGCCAATTTTACGGTCGGCAAGGAAAAATATATATCTGTCGAGGAAGAGGTAAAAAGCATTTTGTCCGAGACGTCTCTTCTCAGGCGGGAACTCGTGAAACTGGCGCAGGAGGATACCGAGGCGTACGGCAGTCTTTCCTCTGCGTTTAAAATGCCCAGGCAGACAGATGATGAAAAAAAACTGCGGGCGAAAGCCGTTCAGGATGCGCTTAAAAACGCCTGCGCCGTACCCCTGCGGATTGCCCAAATCTGCGTGAGGCTGCTGGCATTATGCCCGGGACTCGCCCGCGCGGGGAATGCGAACCTGATAACCGATGTGGGGGTAGCGGTGAATCTTATCCCGGCGGCTTTTGAAAGCGCGCTTCTTAACGTTGAGATAAACCTGAAAAGCATAAAGGACGCGGATTTTATAACGGAGACAAGAAAGAAAATCAGCGTGTGGAAAAAAGAAATTGATGAAAACCGCATAACCGCGAATGGTCTTGTGAATGAGAAACTTTAGGGTCACCTCTACGGTGGCCGGCCGAGAAGGCAGGGGGACAAATGAAGAGTGATTTAGAAATTGCGCCAAGCTGTAAAATCGAACCGATTGAGAAAATCGCGGAGAAAGCCGGTATTTCCCGGAAGTATCTTGAACTGCACGGTGACTACAAGGCGAAGATAAAACTGGAGATACTTGACGAACTCAAGGATAAACCGTCGGGCAAGTACATAGACGTTACCGCAATCACCCCGACTCCTCTCGGAGAAGGCAAGACGGTAAGCACAATAGGACTTTCGCTGGGGCTCAATAAAATAGGAAAAAAGGCCTGCACATGCATACGCCAGCCCTCGCTGGGTCCTGTTTTCGGCATAAAGGGCGGAGCGGCAGGCGGCGGGTACTCGCAGGTTCTGCCGATGGAAGACTTCAACCTCCACCTGACAGGCGACGTTCATGCGGTCAGTATAGCTCACAATCTCTGCTCGGCTTTCCTGGACAATACAATTCTCAAGGGCAACCCCCTTGATATAGACCCCCAGACAATTCTTTGGCGCAGAGTCATGGATATATCGGACAGGTTTTTGAGGAAGATCGTAATAGGGCTCGGAGGAAAGATAGACGGTTTGCCGAGGGAGACAGGTTTTGATATAACCGTCGCTTCCGAGGTGATGGCGATCCTGGCTCTCACGACATCGCTCAAGGACATAAGGGAAAGACTGGGAAGGATAGTTCTCGCGGAAAACAGCAAAGGCGAGCCCGTAACGGCTGAAGACATAAAAGTCGCGGGCGCAATGACGGTTCTTATGAAAGACGCTCTCAAACCCACGCTTCTCCAGACGACCGAAAACACGCCCGCTTTTGTGCACGCCGGCCCTTTTGCAAACATAGCGCACGGAAATTCTTCCATCCTTGCCGACATGATGGCCACAAAACTTTTTGATTATGTCGTAACCGAAAGCGGCTTCGGCGCGGACTGCGGTATGGAAAAATTCATGAATATAAAGACCCGCTATTCCGGTATCAAACCCGACTGCGTCGTGATGGTCGCCACGATCAGGGCGCTGAAGATGCATTCGGGCAAGTTTGAAGTCAAACCCGGCAAACCTATGCCTGCCGGGCTGATAAAAGAGGATTTGAAATCTCTTGACGAGGGGCTCTGCAACCTGAAGAAGCAGATAGAGAACGCGAACCTTTTCGGTGTGCCGTGTGTTGTGGCGGTGAACGTGTTTTCCAATGACACCAAAAACGAGATCGCTCTCGTTGAAAAGCGGGCGAAGGAATTCGGGGCTTTTGATGTTGCCGTGAGCGAAGTCTGGGAAAAGGGCGGTGAAGGCGGGCGTGACCTTGCCGGGAAAGTCGCCGCCGCCTGCGAAGAAAAAAGTGATTTTAAATTCCTGTATCCGCTTGAAGCTACGGTGGAGGAAAAAATAACTGCGGTGGCGACAAAGATATACGGCGCCAAAGACGTTGAATTTTACCCGTCCGTCACGGCAAAGATAAAGAAATTCACCTCATGGGGCTACGGGAATCTGCCCGTATGCATGGCAAAGACACATCTTTCACTGTCCCACGATCCCGCGCTGAAAGGCGCGCCGGGCGGCTTCCGGCTTCCTGTAAAAGACATCAGGCTTTCCGCAGGCGCGGGTTTTCTATACGCGTTGTGCGGTGACATAAGGACCATGCCCGGTCTGCCGACGCATCCTGCCGGAGAGAAGGTGGATATTGACAAAGACGGAAAGATAGTTGGCTTGTTTTGATTATTTTGCTACCATATCGCAATGGCTACAATTAATGTAATCTGGTACGCGGGCGCAAGTTGCAGCGGCTGTTCCGTATCGGTTCTCAATTCGGTGAGCCCCGACATCAAGGAAATACTGCTTGCCGAACTCGTCCCGGGAAAGTCAATAAAT
>VMTH01000120.1 GCA_013791745.1 Candidatus Omnitrophota bacterium | reverse complement strand
GGCCAGGAAAGGATAGTCCTGAAAAACCAGAGGCACCCTGTTATCACCCGGCACGTCTTTCGCGTAATAGATACCTTTCACGCCGGGGAGTTTTTTAGCCGCGGAATCATCTATGGATAGTATTCTTATGTGAGGTTTCGGGGCTCTGACCGTGGCGGCGTAAAGCATACCGGGGAATTTGACGTCATTGATAAAAAGAGACTGCCCCGTCACCTTTGAAAAGGCGTCCTTTCTTATCTCCGATTTTCCGACAGAATTAAGATTGCTCTTTTTCATCGCGTCATTTTAACAATAAATGCCCGCGTGGTCAAATAATTGTGACGGGATGACACCCCGCGGAGGCAAATTTTATTTTTGAGGAAGAGTTTTTTCGGCGAAGCGTTTGAGGGCGGATTTGAAACATTCTATGGGGGCGTAAAGAAGGCCCGCTCCTATCTGGCCTATACCCGCGTCCTTGTGGGCTATGCCGGTGTTGATGAAAGGCGGCTGCTGTCTGGCGACGATCTTCCTGATGTCAAAACCGACAGGCGTTCCCCTGAAATTCAAATAGGGTATCTGGAAATTAGACGATTCCCCCGCGCATATATCATAGGTCTGTTTTGTGAATTTCATGGCATCAGAGGGCGTGCCCCCGACGAACTTGACTATCGCCGGCGCACAGGCCATGGCGTTGGCGCCTATGCCCGCGGCCTCCGAAATAGTGGAATCGCCCAGGTCGGGATTGGAATCGGTCTCGTCAAAGCCCGCGAAATAAAGGCCTTTCGGTATTCCGGCGGGCGCAGTAAACCATTCATCGCGGCATCCCGCCACCCGTATGCCGAGCTCCGTTCCGTTTCTGGCCATGACGGAGACGAGGGTTGATTTTTCAAGGCCGGCTATCGTATCGGCGGTCGCTTTGCAGGCGGCCATCGACACATTGAGATAGCTGTGCGGGTTTGACGCGATGAAATCAATGATCTCTTTGATAACACTTTTCGCGATTCCCGTCTTGAGAAGAAGAGGTATCAGCTCTTTTATAAGGATATCCGTAGCCGCGACATTCCTGTTGTGGCACTCATCACCCATCATCAGCGCCTGCGATGTTATGGATTTTATGTCTATACCGTTCGGGGACTGCCTGAGAGCTTCGTTTATCGAAGGGGCCAGCACATCTTCCATCCACTTGAGATGCTTTAACACGCCGGGGGAATTGGCGCCGAACCTCAGCACTTTTCCAAGCCCCTCGTTCAGGGGGCAGTATGCCTTATTGCCGAACTTTTTGTTTTCAACGACATAAACCCACATGGAGGAGGACACCACCCCGGCCATGGGGCCGACAGTTGAATGGTGATGGCAGGGCGAAAAATCTATCTCGCCGCGGTCGACGAGGACCTTCGCTTCCTTAAGGTCCGCGGCCAGTCCCTCATAAACGATGGCGCCCAGAGCCGCGCCCATAACGGGGCCGCACATCTTTTCCTTTGCCACGGGAGGCCCGGCATGGAGTATTAGGTTTTTCTTCATCCCCGGTATCACGTCTTTCGCGCGGGCCGTGGCGATAAGAACGGGCGTTGATTCATTGATCCGGCGGATGCCCTCGGCGTTTGCCGCGTCTATCTCGCCTTTTATCTGTTCGAGCGAATCCAGCAGCGCCGCCATCCCGGTATCGCCCCCTGCAAAAGGCGTGAACCCGGCGTTGCGCACATCAGCGAGCTGCTTTTTCAGCGCGTCGTAGAAAATATCCACTCCCAGGTTGATTATCTTATCGTTCTTAAACATCGTCATTCCTCCATTTTATCGTCTGAGCGGAATTTTTGAGAAACTTCAGCCGCTGGTCGAAAAAGCTCCACGAATCCAGCTTTATAGCGTTCAGCAGCATCTTTATTTCTTTTTCATACATTCTTTTGAGCGTGTCTTTTGAGAGTTCAGGCCACAGCTTTTTTTTGGCTTTTTCATATTCCTCATAATCGGCGTAGGGAAAAGGATGCCGCAGATTGTAAACCTCCGGCACGCTGTAATCGCTTTTGCTGAGCTGTTCCCAGTACTCGACGATATCCCTGAAATGTTTTCTCCAGTTGAAGGCCCTGGCCCCGACGTCATACACGGCGCATCTTTCTATGCGCGATGAAATGGTCTGCGAGGCCTCAAATTCCGGGCTCAGAAGAGCGTTTGTCCTGATAAGGTCGGTGCCGTCTATCGCGAAGGGCAGCTCTCCTTTTTTCTCGACGAGCTCAAAACGGCCCTCTATATAAAACACATAAGCCTTGAAATCACGGTTCTTCTTCCTGAATTTTTTCTCATAAGCACTGATGATCTTTTCCGTGTAAGGCGTGCCTATCGTAAAAAATATGAATCTGTCCAGTTTGACATCCATGTCCAGTATGCAGTCAAAGCCGTTCTTGAGCGTGGTGCCCGTGGCTATAACATCCCCCGCTATGAGAGATGTCACGCCTTCAAGCGAGAATTTCCTGTACTGATCGTGCTTTATCTGCCAGTGCTTGCCCTTCTGCACCCGCTGGGAGGTCATAAAAGAAGCGTTCACTTTTGTGAAACCGTAGCACTTATAAAACTGTTCTATGAAGTTGAAATTCAGACCGCCTCTCAGAAAGTGCAGCGCCGAATATTTCGCGCCGCCCTCGTCCTTGAAGAATTTTTCGGCGAAGGGGGTTTTGAGAAAATTTTCAAGGCCCCTCCTTAAAAGATAGGTGTATTCAAAACCGTGTATCTCAGGCATGTTGAGGATTTTTCTCGTCGCGGGCGTTGAGATTATGTACCTTTCAATGCTTGATGCTGGACATATCCTGTATAGCGCCGCGTTGGTGGGGCCGGGTATTTTTTTAAGATAATCGTTCATTCGGAGAAAAGAATCCCGCGCGCGGCCTCAACCGCCTGCCTGTTCGTGTGATAAACAAAGGCGCCTGCCTCTTCCAGCTTCTTCTGCTGGGCATTATAATCCTGAGGATCACCGTAAGAACCGGTTATGGGCGTGACAAAAACAATACCGGGATTTATTTTTTTCGCCTCCGCTATCGCTTCCGCGAGCTCTCCGGCGGGGTCATTGTGACAGCCCCATCCAAGGGTGCAGTCCAGCAGTATGACGCCGGTCTGGGGGTCTTCCGCCTCCTGAGCTATCCTCTGTTTCCTCAGCGTAAAATCCATCATCGGGTGCGGATATCCCCTCGTGAAATCATCCTCGCCCATATCAACAAGAGAATTTTTGACGCTTTGAAAAACATCCTTAAGCGAAAGATCTTTGTTTATAGGCGTGTTGGAGAAGATCTCAATGTCTTTCAGCAGATAGAGCGCCTCGTAGCAGAGCGTTCCGCCCGCATATAGAGCGCGGAGATATTTACCTTTGAGCTTCGGCAGCCTGTGGCTGGACAAGGGCAGGACGGCTTTCTCATTCAGCAGGCGGCAGGCCGCGACGGCCGCTTCTTCAAGATTGGACGCGAATTTTATGTTGCCGAAATCCTTGAGTTCCATTGTCAGAAAATTGATAACATATTTCTTTCTTCCCGCCTTGGCTTTTGAAATTATCTTATCCGCCACATCAGCATCGGGCGGTTTGGATATTATCACGATGACATCGGTGCTCTTATCGCTTTCCAGCAGATCCATCGCCGCGAGCAGGCTCAATCCGCCGACGGCGCTTTTTATATCCCTGCCTCCGACGCCTATCACCTGCGACATCCCCTGCCCCATCTTGTCTATGGCGCATGTCAGCTCCTGAATACCCGAACCCGACGCTCCGGCGATGCCTATGTTCCCCGGCTTGATGACATTGGCGAAGCCGAGACCTTTGCCGTTTATTATACAGGTGCCGCAGTCAGGGCCCATGAACAGAAGTTTTTTCTCGATAGCGAGTTTTTTGAGCCTTATTTCATCAGAAAGCGGCACATTATCGCTGAAGACCATCACATTTTTTCCGGCCATCAAAGCCCTTTCCGCTTCCCTGGGAACATATCTTCCGGGGATGGACATCAGCACCAGGGCGGCATCGTCCAGAAGCGCTGTGTCAAAAGAGATGTCAGACTCTCCGTCGCTGTCTTTTTCAGAAGATTTAGCGGCCATGACTTTTTGAAAAGACGCGAACATTTTTTCGGCCTGGGCGTTATCCGCGTCAACCGCAAATATGAGATCTGCGCTGAGGGCTTTTTTCCCCTCGTCGGAAAGAAGACCGAGGCTCTCCAGCAGCTCCATGTTCTGGGGAGTCGCCATAACGGCTGAAACGTTTTTGTTGGAGAATTCATTCCTCACGCTGTTCGCCGCGTTCATGAGCACCACGGAATCGTTATAATTATCTTTCAGAATAAAATTTTTCAGCATGCCTTCACAACCTCCGTATTATTTTTGTCCGCGCCGCCGCATGAAACCGCGCGCAGGCACTCGTTTTCCGCCAGGCCCTTGATGACGCCGACAGCCGTGGCGGCGCCCGAGCTGCCGCCGAAAGAAAGGATGGAAAGATCCCCTTCCTTTATAAAGGCGGTTATCTGATCCGAAAATCTCCCGCGAAGGGCGTGCTTTAGAAAATGCGCGCTCAACGGTGTCGTCCTGGAAAGATCGAGTTTAAAGGGTATTTCCATTCCTCCCATTTTTTTCGCGGCGATGTACCCGACGAGGAAATCATCTCCTGAGGGTGTCAGGCCGCCGCCGAGTCCGAGAAGCTTTTTCCAGTTCCTCCCGGCAATGAGGAAATCCAGTATGTTCTTAAAATCATCCTGAGCGAGACGCCATTTATCCTCGGCTCGGGCCGAGGCCTCAAATGAGATGCCGCATTCGGAGGGGAGCTCCAGAGACTTCGCTTCTCCGGATATCAACTCCAGCGATACTTCCTCAAGCGTCTCTAATTGCCCATACACGGATTCCGCAAACTCTATGCCTCCCGGCACGAGCTGGTTGGGGCTTTTGAGAAAAGTGATGAATTCGCCGGCGGGGTTTCTGAAATAACAGGAATTCGCGTATTTTTTGACAGCGCGGAGCTTAAGAAGAGAGGCCGCGCTTATGCAATCGTCGTAATATAGAGCTTTGGCACGCATAGGGTCAATTTATCATTTTCAAAAAGAAAAAGCAAATGTGCGCATTTTAGATAATGTAAGTGTCGCCGAAAAGACGCTTTATCGGGAATAAGTCACTGTTTGACTAAAATTTTTGGCTCAGAAGATCGCCGAGTTTGCGCGCGGCGCGGATCAGATATGCCGGAGCGTTTTTTACGGCTTTTTCCATCTCCATTTTAAAAGGCGTGATCTTTATGAATACCATGGTTTTGCTGTCTTTGATACCCTCTTCCATTTTTCCGGCGAACACCACGACGGTTTTCCCGTATTCCGCGGCTGTTTTCACGACGAAACTGAGTGTTTTGCCCGAAAAGCTCTGTGAGTCAACCCTGCCCTCGCCGGTTATCACCAGATCCGAGGAGGCGATATTGTCATCCAGCTTCATACATTCCGAAACCTTCTCAATACCCGGCTTTATTTCGGCGTCCAGGAAAGCGGCCATTCCGGCGCCCGAACCTCCGGCCGCGCCGCCGCCGGGGATACAGCTTACATCTTTTCCCGTGGCGATTTTTATAATTCGGGCATAATGAGAAAGCGCTTTTTCAAGAAGCATGACTTCGTTCGGCGACGCGCCTTTCTGCGGCGCGAACACAGCCGCGGCACCGCGGGGCCCGATAAGAGGGTTTGTCACGTCGGCGAGTGCCGTGAATTTAACGCCTGTTATTTTTTTTGATAAATGAGAAGTGTCTATCTTAACAAGACCTTTCAAGGCCCCGCCGCCGTCGGGAATATGATTGCCGTGTTTATCCAGAAACTTAACGCCCATGGCCGCGAGCATCCCCGCTCCACCGTCAACCGTGGCTGAGTCGCCCAGGCCGACAAAAATTTCGGCGCATCGGCGCACGAGAGCGTCATTGATGAGTTCTCCCGTGCCGCGGCTGCTTGTTTTCAAGGGCTTCATATCTTTTTTTGGAAGCCTCGAGAGCCCGCTGGCCGAAGCCAGGTCTATAAATGCCCGCTTTGAATGCCCCCCGGCCGGGGCTGAAAGTCCGCCGGTAGGCGTGGCTGAAATGAAATAAGACGCCTTCACTTTTTTCCCGGACGGTCCGCTGACCGTTTTTATCACTTCCTCTCCGAGCAGTGCCCTGCCCAGTATCCGCGCAGTGCCCGCTCCGCCGTCGGCAAGAGGCAAAAGCTTTATGTCGGCAAGGAGCATCGACCTTTCCAGGCCTTCCTTTATGCATGATGCCGCCTCCTCCGCGGAAAGAGATCCCTTGAAACTGTCGGGACAGACGAGGATGTTCAGCTTGTTTTTTTTGGCGCGGAGAGCCTCGGTGCGGTTAATTCTCAGATTTGTATTTTTCTCCATAATTTTATTATACTAAAAAAATGCATAAACCGAACATACCCCGTCCGATAAAAAAAATATGGCGTTTTTTTAAGCCCTTTGTCAGGCAAAGTTTATTTCCTTTTGCCGGCATTGTTTATTCTCTCCTGTGCTGGGCCCTGATGAAAACCGTGCGGATGAAAGTGACAGGCGGCGAAAACCAGGACGAAGTGATGGCGGAGGGGAAAAAATATATTTACGGCTGCTGGGACGGCCGTCAAATAATGCTTCTGCCCTTCGCTATTGGAAAAAAGCTTGTGATTCTCGCGACGCGCTCGGACGCGGGCGAGGTGCTGAAAGTGATACACCGTTTTTTTACCATAAAAGTCGTGCGCGGCTCTTCAAGTTCCGGCGGCGCGGCGGCGCTGAAAGGCATGATACGGGCGCTCCGTTCAGGGCTGAACGGCTCTCTGGCGGTCGACGGCCCTCAGGGGCCGCCGGAGATAGCAAAAGCCGGCATAATACAGATGGCGAAAATGTCTGGCGCCGTAATACTTCCTCTCTCCGCGGGGGTGAGAAAAAAAATCTTTGTTGATTCCTACTGGAACAGGGTGCAGATACCCGTGCCTTTCACCAGCGGCCGCTATGTCATAGGCAAAGCAATAGAGGTGCCGCGCTCGGCGAATAGACACGATATGGATAAAATGTTAACATTGTTCCAGATGGAGCTGGATAGGATAACAAAGGAAAGCGATGAATTTCGTCCAATATTATAAAGACCCGTTTATCCGGGAGCGCATTGCCGAATACTGCGGCGGAGACGCCGATAACCCCGACTCTTTCACCGCGCAATATCTCGTGGGATACGGCCTTGAGCTCCTGCGGGAAAAACACATTGAATTCATGTCCGCCCCCAGGGAATATTTCGATTATCTGCTCGAAAAAAGCCTTGATATATACAGATCCGTGTGGGACATAGAATCCACGCTGGGCGTCCTCGACATAGAATACTTTAACATAGACAACCCGGGGAAAATATACAAAAGCCCCGAAGAGATATTTTCTCTGATAGAACCCGCCTACGCGAAGATCCGCGAGGTTTTCGCGAGGTTCGGTCTCGTGCCCCTCACCATAATGACCGGACAGGGCTATCATTTCTCATTTAAAATATCGCGCTTCTCCGCAGCGGACAAGAAACTTGAGGGAATCGGCTTTGTCGCGGACAAACTCAAAAAACGTTATCAGATAATCAAGGGAAGACGGAAGAAGGCTGTCTCAATAAGGCACGGGAAGGCTTTTGAGGGCATGGGCAAAGTCCTTGAATACGCCGTGCACACCATAATGAAAGAACTCGCCGGCGAAAATTTCGCCATTCCCTGCGTGATAACCGACGTAACCGTCGGCAAATCGTCACGCGGGAAAAGAGAAGCCCTTTCATTTGACCTCTCAATGTACGGCGACCCTATTTTCATGCGCGACATACGCTGCCCTTTCAGCACCCATCAGAAAAATAAAATGCAATGGTACAAAGTGGGCAAAGATGTTGCCGACAACATTGCCCCGCGGCTTGCTCTGCCCAGAAATGACACAGCCCTAAAAAAAATTCTTGAAATTCGCACCAGCCCCGAAAAAACGATAGAATACGCTAAAAATAATTCCTGCAGAATACCGGATTTTTCAAAAGAATTCATGAACCTGCTGAATTCATACGAGGCTTCGCGCCTGCGGGGCATACACCGGGATTTCGACGAAACCCAGGCGCACACGGAAAAAGAATGGCCCGAAACTTACGATATGCTGGATGCTTTCGCACTGCCTGAATGCACGCGTCTCGCCCTGCTTTTGCCCAACGACAACATCCTGCGGCCTACCAATATCCAGAATCTCGTCAGAGTCCTTATGTTCAAAGGCTGGCATCCCAAGCACATAGCGGGCCTCGTCACATCCAAATACGAGAGGGAACAATACAACTGGACGGAAAATTGGGAAAAATATGACGCCGCATCCCGGGCCAATTTTTATGTGCGGATCTTCTCCGATCTCATACTGACGGGAATTGACGGAGAGATAGACCTCAACTGTGTGTCAGCCAAAGAAATGGATTTCTGCCTGAAAGAATGGTGCGGGTGGAATTTGAGTGACTTTAAGTTAAAAGGAGAAAACAAGTGAAAAACATTTTTGTGATTTGTGTTTCATTGCTGATGATCGCGGGCTGCGCGCCTGTGAAAGTAGGGCGCATGGATTCCGCCGCGGAAGTGGATCTTTCCGGGTACTGGAATGACACCGATTCGCGACTCGTGGCGGAAGAAGCCATAAGAGACTGCCTCGGCCGGAGCTGGCTGCCGGACTTCAGCTCCAGCGCGGGAAAAAAACCCAGAGTGATCGTCGGCACTGTCAAAAACATGTCGAGCGAACATATCGCCACAGACACTTTCGTGAAAGACATGGAAAGAGAGCTCATCAATTCCGGCAAAGTGACCTTTGTCGCCGGAGGCGCCGCGAGAGAGGAAATAAGACAGGAAAGAGCCGAACAGCAGAAATTCTCCGGAGACGCCAAAGCGTTCTTCAAGGAAAAAGCAGCGGACTTCATGCTCCAGGGCGGCATAAACAGCATACTGGACAGCGCCGGAAAGACAACACTGCGCTATTATCAGATCGAGCTGGAACTCATTGACATGGAAAGCAACGAAAAGGTCTGGATAGGACAGAAGAAAATCAAAAAGCTCGTCAAGCGTTCCAAGTTCGGCCTTTAACCGTTGAAAACCAGGCTCAAATTATATCTGGCTACGGCGGCGCTGTCTGTCCTTTACGGATGCGCCGGAAAGAATTTTTACGCTAAGATAAACGCCGAATCCGCCGGAGGGCGCTATGAATCCGCCCTTAAGGATATAGAGACAAACCGTAAGGAATATTATCCTTCCAAGGACACCCTTCTCTATTTTCTGGACTCGGGCATGCTCTCGCACCTCGCCGGAAAATACAAAGAGAGCAACGCGGCCTTCGAAAAGGCCAAAATGCTTGCGGAACAGCTCTACACAAAAAGCCTCACTGCCGAGGGCGCTTCTCTTCTGATAAACGATTCCCAGAAAGCTTATGACGGAGAAGATTATGAGATAGCCATGATCTATCTGATCAAAGCCCTTAATTACGCCGCAATGGGCGAGGAAAACAGCGCCATGGTTGAGATAAGGCAGCTCGATCATTTCTTCAAAACTATCAGCGTGAACGGCGGCTCGGCGGGGGATGAGGAAATAAGGCCCGGTGCCTTATATTTTTCAGCCATCGTCAGGGAATCAGCCGGAGACAGCAATGGCGCCCTCATAGATTATAAAAACGCCATTGCGGCTTTTGAGAAAAAAGGCGCAAAACCGCCGAGAGGCCTCATCACGGGCTGTTATGCGGCCGCGGTCAATATGGGCTTCCAGGACGACGCCCAAAGGATTAAAGAGAAATACTCTCTTGAACAGAACGAAATCAGCCCTGCATCCAGAGAGGAAATAATCGTTGTCCATATCAACGGCCCCGCCCCGGTGAAAACAGGCCGCAAAATAGAAGTCTCTTTCGGAGAAGGATGGGCTCACGCGGAAAGCATAAAAACAAGCGGCGATGACCAAAAGAAATTCGCGGCGGCAAACTCGGCGGCTAGAGGATTCGCCTCAAAAAAAACTTTCAGCGTATCCTTCCCCGAATACACACAGCCCCCTTACAGCTGCGCTTACTTAAATATTGAAATCGAAGGAAAAAAATTTAAAACGGAAAAAACATCCGATATAACTTCCGCCGCCGTCAAGAGCCTGAAAGACCGTATAAACCGCATACGCGCTAAATCCATCGCGAGAGCCTGGATAAAACACGTGCTCGCCAGAGAAGCCGAAAAATCCGCCGAAAAAAGCAGGGGGAAGACCATGGGCATGCTCGTCGGCGGCGGACTGAGAGCTCTTTCCGCCGCGACAGAACAGGCGGATATCAGATCCTGGCGGACATTAGGCTCGGAGATCGCCATTTGCCGTATCCCCGCCGAAGAAGGCACTCACAATCTGCGGCTGAATATGAAAACCAAGTTCGGAGCCGATATCGGCGAAAAGATCCTGGGCGGGGTGCAGGTTAAAAAGAACAAAAAAACTTTTCTCACCGTCCGCACTTTTATTTAACCAAACGAAACAATCCGGCAGATGGTATCCGGAGCGGGCCATATGAGCGAGGGGTTTTGCCCCGTGTCCCGAGCGAATTGGCAGCGAACCGCATACGTGAGCGGCCGTCTACGGATATCTCTGCCGGTATTGGATATTATTGGATTGAGATTCCGAGTTCGTCGGCGACGGCCATGAAAAAATCATCCAGATCGTCGCTGACATCCAAAGACAACCGTTCCGCTTTTATGTTCACGGGGCCTTTGTTCACAAGGACTATTTTACCGTACGCGGAATCGGGAATTGCCGCCGCGGGATAGACTTCCAGAGAAGAACCTATTATGATGAACAAGTCGCTTTCGCAGGCGAGTTTTACTGATTCTCCGAGGCGCTTTACACCTTCGCCGTAAAAAACGATATCCGGTTTTATCACCACGCCGCAGCCGCATCGCGGCACTTCCGCGCTCAATATTTTCGGTTCCATCTCGGAATAACTGTATTCTCTCGCGCAGGACATGCAGCGGCTCGTCCAGAAACTGCCGTGGAGTTCGACAACATTGACCGACCCCGCTTTCTGATGCAGGGCGTCTATGTTCTGCGTTATTATCCCCTTGAGTTTTCCCGTTTTCTCCAGCTCCGAGAAAAAATGATGGGTGAAAGTCGGATTTATTTTTTTAAATTGCTGTATGAAATCCCTCGCAAAATCGTAAAAATATCCGGGCTCTTTCAAAAACTCGTCTATATCAAATAATTTCTGCGGGTCGTATTTACCCGAATTGTACAAACCTTTGGCGCCCCTGAAATCGGCCAGGCCCGCGTTCGTTGAACATCCCGCCCCGCTTAGCGCCGCTGCCGAGCGCGACACTTCCAAAAGACGGGCGAAGCCGGCGGCGGATTCTTTTCTTATCGGCACAGATCTATTTAGCGGCCTGGCGTATTTTGTTCACGGATTCCCTGTTCATATCCGAGACAAGTTTCTGTATTTTTTTGATATCCATGTCCGCGGGCAAGTCCAAACCCGGCAAAGTCGAGGACATCTCCTTCAGCAGTTTTTCTATCTCTCCGGGATCAACGCCTTTCAGTACTTTTGCCATCTGTGACAGGTCTATATCGTTAATATCCAGTCCGCCGGGGATACTCCCCTGAACTTCAGGCAGGGATTGCCGCGCTATTTTTGCCAAAGCGATCATCTTTGTCAGCTCCGCGACCTTCTCTGTTTTCATGAAAATATTTTTTTTGGATGCGGCCTTATACATCCGAGATTTACTGAATATATCAGGCGTGGCGGATCCTGTCAGAGAGATGAACACGTCCACTGACCACATAAGGGCAAGGGACAGGATCGCGGCTTTCAGAAAACCTATGGCGGCGCCGAGGGCCCTGTTAGCAAAACGCAGCGCGGCCTTTTTCAAAAAACGGGATTCTACAAATTTTCCGATGAGGACTATAACGAAATAGAGAATGAACCACAGCACAACACGCCCGGCGGACTGGATCAGCACATAATTGCCGAGATCGTGTTTAAAGGCCGGCAGGAGCAAGGCGGTCAGGGGCGCGGAAAAGAAAAAAGCCGCCGCGAAGGCCAGCAGACTGAATATCTCACGAAGAGCCCCTTTGAAAAAGCCCCACGCGAAAAACATCAGCGCTAAGATAATGATCAGAGTGTCAGCGTTCATCGTTTTAGTATACAAAACGGATGCTCCCGCGGACAATAGCGCCATAGAGGGAACAGCTCTATGGCAAATTCAGATAATTTTATGTAGAATATGAAGGTGGTTGTATTGGCGAAACCTGTTTTTATAAGGAGGGGCTCATGAATCACACTGAAGTCATCACGGTAAAAAATCTTGGGGAAAAAACCGAATACCTTTTAAAATTCTGCCTCTCCTCGATATGCGCCATTCTCTCATCCGACGGAGGCTCCATTATGCTCGTGGATGATGACGGAAAAAATCTCACCGTCGCGGCGGCCGCCGGAAGCAACAAGCACGACGCCATCGGAAAAAAAGTCGTCGTCGGCGAAAGAGTCAGCGGGAAAGCCGCGAAAACAATGGCCTCCGTCCTTATCAAAGGCGAGGTGGACGTGAATTCCGACAAACATTTCCGCGGCATGAAAAAATACGAAAATATCAGTTCCGGCATGAGCGTGCCCTTTATAAAAAACGGCAAAGCCCGCGGAGTGATAAACATCAAAAGAACGGAACAAACTGAGTCCCTGACTCAGGAAAATGTTGAAACAGTGGAGATCATAGCCCGGGAACTCGCCCTCGCTCTCTAATAAGTAACTGCCTCAGATGGTATCCGAAGCGGGCCATATGAGCGAGGGGTTTGGCCCCTGCCCCGAGTGAATTGGCAGCGAAGCGCATACCTGAGCGGCCGTCTGAGGATACTTCTGAGGTGATTGTGAGTTAATGGCCGCCGAGGACGGTGTAGCCGCGCCTTCTCAGATCTTCGGCGAGATCAACCTCCATTTTTACGGCCTCCTTATATGTCATGGGATTGAGATGCTCATAGAGCGACGGCATCAGAGCTATACCGTATTTGTGCACCCATGAGCTCGATTTATAACCGCTCCTGTGATTCTTGAAACGCTCGGCAACTTTCAGCCCCGTCATACCCACATAAATGCAGGGTTTCTCAAGATCCCTGCTTCTGTTCAGATCAAAAACTTTCTCAAACTGCTTGATCTTGTTATCCAGCCTGACCACATAAACGCTGTAATGTTTCCCGGACTTAAAGAGTTTTTTTAATAATCTCATGCTTCAGCGCGCGTAGCGGCTCTTGTACACCTTGAGATCCTGAATTCCCTCAAGGCCGTATTCATCAATTTCTTCGGGCGTGGCGCCGCCCTTGCGGTTCGCCGCGGCGACAAATATGGCGAGGATCTCCTCCAAACCCTCCTCATTGAAAGCGTAAAGCTCACTCTCCTCTTTCAGCGTCGTGTAGCGTATGGAATAGTCCAGGAAATCCATCAGGCCGAATATCTGCGAGATGAGTTTTAATTTCGCCCTTGAAATCCTTTTCTTTTTGCGGACAGCCTTATAATCTTTTTCCATTTCAGGCCGAGCGCTGAAAACCTTTTGTTCCGCTTTTTGCGTGAGCACCCGTTTTTTCTCAAGGCCTCGGAGCGCTTTTTTTCCTGCCTCAGCGTGTATTCGGCAACGCTTATCGGCACGCCGCACTTGATCGTTTCTATTATGTGCTGCTTGTCGGATTCGCTATAGCCGCTCATTGCCTTAACCTTCAGAATCCTTTCCCGCAGTTCCTGATCCCTGATATACAGATAGCCCGAAGCCAGAGCCGCGATGATAAAAAGCAGTATAAAAAAGCCGCGGGTGTTTCCCCGTCTGACGGCGACTTTGAATTTTCTTTTAATCCTCATTATTGTTTACACTCCGCCCGGCACTCTTCATTATAACCGAGTTTGACAGGAAAACGCAACCAGCCGCCAAGAAATAGTTGCAAAATAGAGTTAAAAGAATTAAAAAAAAATACGCGCCTGCAGGGATTCGAACCCC
The DNA here is from genome assembly GCA_013791745.1 of Candidatus Omnitrophota bacterium. Lineage (NCBI taxonomy): Bacteria > Pseudomonadati > Candidatus Omnitrophota > Candidatus Omnitrophota bacterium. Next base: position 6,715 of record VMTH01000120.1, on the reverse strand, counting down.
GGGCCCTCTGCTTAGAAGGCAGATGCTCTATCCGACTGAGCTACAGGCGCAGTAAAGGGTAATTTTATTTGTTTTTTATAAACAATGCAATAAGCCGTTTTCCGAACAGCTGCGGCGGGCCTTCGGGTTTGGCGACATCGGAAAGAATTTCTTTTATCTTGTCCATCTGCTTGTAACCTTCGGTTTTGAAAGCATTTTCCCTGCCCCTGAAAAAAATGGTCACCTTGACCTTGTCTCCCATAGAGAGGAATTTTTTGGCCTTGCCGACCTTCACCTCTATGTCATGGTCGTCGGTATGCGGGCGGAAACGGATTTCCTTGAGAGTGGAAACATGTTTCGGCCCTTTATTTTTTTTCGCCTTCGTATATCTGTATTTGGCGTAATCAAGTATCCTGCACACAGGCACTTCCCTGTCTGAAACCTGCATCAGGTCCAGGCCTTTGACCCTTGCCATATTCAGCGCCTTGAATGTCTCGATCAAACCCACATTGTTCCCTTTTTCATCAATGAGCTGCACTTTTGCCGCGTTGATCCGCTCGTTGATAGGCGGACCTTTTGTAAATTTTGTCACCTTGTTTTTTCCTCCTGAATTCCATCTTCCAGCATCTTCGCCGCCATCTCAAAATCTTTTCTGTCCGTCAATTTCATATTACAGCACTCGACGCTGACGATCGCGACAGGCACGCCCAGTTCTTCCATCACCGCCGCCTCGTCGGTAAACAGCCGCTTCCCTGAGAGAAGCTTTCTTATTTTATCCAACGCTCCGGGCCTGAAAGCCTGCGGCGTCTGGGCAGCAAAGAGCTTTGTCCTGTCAAGAGTTTTTTTTACAAAACCCCCGTCCGCCTCCTTCACCGTGTCATTTATCTTTTCCGCAGCCAGAGCCGCGCCGTGCCTCGATGCGGCCCTCAAGACCGATTTGATGAGCTTCTCTTTTATAAATGGTCTCGCGGCGTCGTGAACGAGCACCGTCCGCGTGTCTTTTTCCATGAACCCAAGAGCGTTAAAGAGCGAATCCTGGCGCCTGGCGCCGCCGGCGATGATTTTCAATTTCGGGTTTTCAATCCCGATCTTCCTCACCCATGAGGCCGGAACGGCCAGAAGCACCCTGTCTATCTCAGCGCTTGCCAGAAGCGCGTCAAGGCTGTGCCTGTAAAGCTCTTTTCCGGCGATCTTCACAAATGGCTTGGGAGAGGCAAAACCCGCGCGGGAGCCTTCGCCCGAGGCCAGGAGCACCGCGCAGGATGGTCTGTAATCACTCCCTGTCATTATCAAGCTTCGCGAATATCATTCTTCCGGCGTCCGTCTGCAGAAAACTCACAACGATAATTTTTTTCTTCTGACCTATGAAACGCCTCGCGTTATCAACGACTATCATCGTACCGTCGTCAAGATAGCCCACTGCCTGGCGCGATTCTTTCCCCTCTTTGAGAAGGAATATATCCAGGGCCTCTCCGGGAAGAACAACAGGTTTGAGCGATTTAGCCAGAAGATTCACATTCAAAACGCCTATCCCCCGGATCTCGGCGACCTTCGCGAGATTGGTGTCGGATGTCATGAGTTTTGACCCCAGGTCGGAGGTGCATTTGAGCAATTTCTCGTCGGTGGAAGCCAGATCCTTATAATCTTTCTCATATATCTTCACCCTCACGCCGGAGTCTTCCTTTTCCAGGAAAGTGATGGTCTGGAGACCGCGTTTTCCGCGCGTCCTTTTGGAATCTTCCGAGGAATCGGCGAGCGTCTGAAGCTCGCTGATGACGAAACGCGGTATCACCGCCATGCGGCTCATGAATCCGGCTTTGGCTATGTCGGCTATTCTGCCGTCGATAAGGATGCAGGAATCAACTATTATGCTCTCGGGTATCATCCTCTTGGATGTGAAAGAAATGCTCTTATCCAGAAGATACATCTCTCCTTTTTTCTTCACGGCGATGAGCATCCCGGTGTAAGCGGCCGTTAATTTGATAAGGAGCGCATACTGCTCCCAGACGACTATCACCTTGTCGCTGAAAGTCACGAGCACAATATAATCTACGGCTTTCACCGCGATAAGACCCAGGACTATACCCATTCCGGCGGCGATGATGTCGTCAAGGGGGGCCTTTTCCAGCACCCACTCAATGAAAATGACCAGCACGGCGGCCCCGGTGCCGATAAGAATACCCTTAGGGCCGGCCGAAATACTGAAATAACCGATGATGGGACCCAGAATAATAATAAAGGTCCTCGCAAACCACATAAACATAATAAACCTCCAATTGCCCTGCCGCGCCCGCGGAGGGAAATCCCGTTACAAACGGGACACAGGCCATATCAGTTTTTAGCCAGGAGTTCTCCGAGCTGCCTGATATGGCCGACTTCAATCACTTTTATTTTTTTTCCGCGGTAAACCGCGCCGCCTGACGGAACAGCCATGGTCTTAAAACCCAGATTTTCCGCTTTTTTTATTCTTTCCTCCAGCCTTGAAACGCCGCGCACCTCGCCGCCGAGGCCTATCTCTCCGGTGAAAACGAGGTCTTTCGGCATGAGTTTTTTCCTGTACGATGATACGATAGCCGCGGCCGCGGCCAGATCGCTTCCGGGTTCGCTTATGCGGATGCCTCCGGCGACATTCAGAAAAACATCGCAGGTTGAAAGTTTCAAACCCAGATATCTCTCAAGTATGGCTATGATCAGATAAGCCCTGTTGAGTTCCAGCCCCGTCACCTGACGGCGCGGATACTGAAAAGAAGATATATTGATGAGCGCCTGTATCTCGGCGATAAACGGCGAACTGCCCTGATAAGAGCAAACAGCCGCCGAACCCGGAGCGTTGCAGCGGCCCGACAGGAAAAAAGCCGACGGATCCTCAACGGTTTCAAGCCCCCTGCCCGTCATGTGAAAAACGGCCAGCTCATTGGTGTTGCCGAAACGGTTTTTCGTTGAATACAGGAGCCTGTATCCGTGCACGGGGCTTTCCTCAAGATAAAACACCCCGTCCACCATGTGCTCTATTATTTTCGGACCCTGCAAAATACCCTCTTTTGTTATGTGCCCTGAAAGAATGAAAGCGGTGTTGGTGGTTTTGGCGTATTCCACTATCAGCGATGTCACCTCTTTGATCGCCGAGGGCGAGGCGGCCGCCGACGTGGAATTTTTAAATGCCTGCACGGAATCAAGTATGACAATATCCGGTTTGAGACGCGAGGCCTCATGCATTGCTTCGCCTATGTCCCTTGTGGCGAGAAGTTTCACATCACCGCCTTTCGCGATCCTTTCAGACCTGATCTTTATCTGCGCGAGCGATTCCTCTCCCGTTATGTAAAGCACTTTTTTGACCGCGGCCGCCGTCTGAAGCAGCAGCGTGGATTTTCCTATGCCCGGAGCTCCCGCCAGAAGAAGCACGGAGCCTTTGACGATTCCCCCGCCGAGCACGCGGTCTATTTCTTTTATTCCGGAGCTTATTCTTTCTTCTTTCGACGAGGCCACTTCGGATATTTTCATTGAAGGCCTGTAATCAGATCTTTTCCCGGAGTCTTTAACCGCGTCATCCGCTATTTCCGAGAATGTGTCCCATTCTCCGCAATAAGGGCATTTGCCCTGACGGCCGGGCGATTGAAAACCGCATTCTTTACAGACAAACATATAATGGGTCTACGGATATCTCTGAGGCGCGTGCCTTATGGCCAAACTCCGGCAAGCGTTTCTTCATTTCGCGCCGGTGGCGGCCAGCGACCCCAATCCGAAAAGATAGGGCAGATCTTCGTCGTAATAGATCAGATTCAGGCCCACCTGAAAATTAGAGCTTTCCATAGCGTCGGAGACGCCGGCGTTTACATAAAGCCAGTTCGTGAACCTGATCCTGGCGTTGACATCAACCCAGGGTGTTGTTTCGCCGTTTACCTTTCTGTCAAAACGGTAGGCTTTGGATTCAAGAGACAGTGATTTGAAAGGCTCAACGGATATCCCCACACCGCCCGCGGATTTAATGAGGCCGCCGAAAATCGTCACAGGCCCGAAAACTCTGCCGAGATAAGCGTCGGCGGACACGATTTTCTCACCTGTGCTTTCAGAAACATCATATGATGAACCGTCCTTCTCCTTTATATTGGACACGCCGAGATAATAAAATTTGTTCGCCCGGGGCACGATTTTCACGCCCAGGTCGCTGCGGTATTTATTGTCTCCCGTGTTATGCCGGAGCTGATAATTCCAGTAGGTTTTGAAATCCGTTATTCTGCCAAGGGCTTTCTCGGCGGAACTCGCGGCTTTCTTCAGGCTGGACACGGTTTGCCGCACGTCGCCGGCGACTTCCTTATCCGATACCAGGGCGTCAAAGGCGCCCTCGGAATCATTGAGCTTCACCATGAGTTTGTCTATGCCTTCAAAAGCCTCTGTCGCCGAATCAACAAGATCCGGGAATTTCTCAAGAGCCTCCCTCAGGTCTTTGCCTTTACCGTCAAGGCTGTCTGTGAATTTTCTTATATTCTTCACGGATTTCTTTATATCCTGAACGATGTCCTTGATATCATTCTCGTCTTCTATCCCGACATCTATTTTACGCGTAATGTTTCTCACATTATCCAGGATATCCCTGAGCGTTTTGCCGACAGGGTCATCGCCTTCTTCGGGGTTGAGCGATTCCAGCAGTTCCTCTATGCTGACCGATGAGATCCCTTTGATGGTTTCGCCCGATTTGATGCGCGGAGCAGCAGGGTCGCCGGCGCTCAACTGAAGATATTTTGTCCCTATAACACCGGTGGAAACGACTCGCACCTTGCAGCCGTGACGCACGGGATATTTGCTGTCTATGCGCACTGTGACTTTCGCCTTGCCTTCTTCGGTTATTTCAAAATCAACGACTCTGCCGACCTGAACACCGGCTATCCGCACCGGAGAATCGTCGCTGAGTCCGGAAATATCGTTAAACACGATGTTAAAGTTATAGCCCGGCCGTAGCTGCACTTTTCCGAGCACTATGATGACAGAGGCCGTTACAGCCATCCCGACGGCGACAAACATCCCGACTCTCACGCTATTTTTCATATAATCCCCCGCTTATCATTCTATATTCCCCGCGTTGATAAAGTTTCTCAGGCTTTCCAGCTTCGTGTTTTTAATTTCGCCTACCGTGCCTATTTCCTGTATCAAACCGTCATGAAGAAAAGCTATTCTGTGAGACACCTTAAAGGCCGAATGCATATCATGCGTGACCACCACGGAGCTTATCTTCGTCTGCTTATTCAAATCCAGTATTAAATCGTTTATTGATTCGGCCAGAAGCGGGTCAAGGCCCGTCGTGGGTTCGTCATACAAAAGATATTTCGGCGAAGTGGCGAGAGCCCGCGCCAGCGCGACGCGTTTTTTCATGCCCCCCGAGAGAGACGACACGCTCAAAAGTTCATTACCCTGCATGCTCACCATAGCGAGCACCTCGGTAACCCTTCTTTTTATGGCTATTTCGTTCATTGATGTCAGATGCCTTAATCCAAAGGCCACGTTCTCATAAACATTCAGGCTGTCAAAAAGCGCGGCGCTCTGAAAAAGCATTCCGAATTTTGACTGGATTTTAAGAAGTTCCGCGTCATTCAACTTTGAAATATCCACGCCGTCTATGATTATGCTTCCCCCATCCGGCTTGAAAATTCCCAGCACATGTTTGAAGAGAACCGATTTTCCCTGGCCGGAGCCGCCGATCACCGTCAGCACCTCACCGTCGTGAATATCCAGGTTCAGACCTTTCAGCACCTCTTTGCCGTTGAAGCTCTTGCTGAGATCGCGTATTTCTATACCCATCAGCCTATCCCCATGCTTATGAGCAGCGACGACATAAAAAAATCAGTTGTCAGTATCAGCACCATCGCCGTGACGACAGCCTTTGTCGTGGCTTTGCCCACACCTTCCGCGCCGCCTTCCGTGACCAGGCCGTTATAACATGAGATCGACGCGATGATCAGGGCAAAAACAAGCGTTTTCAGCAATCCGTGAAAAAGATCCGACAAGCCCATCTGTTTTATTTCTTCCCAGTATTTTGAAAAAGGAATGCTGAGTTTGTACAAGCTCACGATAAGGCCGCCGAAAATACCGGCGCAGTTCGAGAAAACGACAAGGAAAGGAAGCACTACCATAAAAGCTATGAAGCGCGGCACGCAGATATATTCCACGGGTTCAGTTCCGAGGGTATAGAGAGCGTCTATCTGTTCAGTCACCTTCATGGTACCGATTTCGGCCGTCATAGCCGCTCCGGCGCGGCCGGTCACGACAATTGAGGTCAGCACAGGGCCGAGTTCCAGAACCATGGAATATCCCACCGCCAGGCCCACATAAATGGGCTCATTAAAAACGGAACGGAAGGTCTCACCCGTCTGGAGCGCCAGCACCATTCCCGTAAAAAATCCGCACAGAATAGCCAGAGACACGGAATTGACGCCTATAAAAAGCATCTGATCAATTGTATTTTTCCAGTTAATATGACCGCGGATGATGGCATGAAGCGTTTTATAAAAAAGCTCCACTTCCCCTTTAATAAAAAGTATAGAGTATAATAAAATTTCCGTCAAGTCTTGACAAGATTTTGGAAGTATGATATAATGCCCTGTTAAAAAAATCGCTCTTTGAAAATTGAATAAGCCAAATCAATAACTTGTATGCTTTTTATTCTCTATCTCCTACTCTTAGCAAACCCGCCGCCAAGGGCGGGTAACCTAAAAACCCCGCTAAAAAGCAGGGTTTCCAGTTC
>VMTH01000119.1 GCA_013791745.1 Candidatus Omnitrophota bacterium | reverse complement strand
CCGAGGGAAATAATAAAACATGCGCCGAAAAAAAATACTCTGGCGGAATAAGAGAACAGCACAGAAACGCTATTTCCCTCTACTTCCATGCTTTTGTGTCGATATTTTATTTTCATTGAAGCAAGAGCGAATAGATTCTTTCACCTTCTTCAATAAATTCATTCAAACACTTAGCGACGCTTAAATACCCCGGAATAAATAATACGAATTTATCGGAAGAAACAAGCACAACGCTTTGATTTATCGCCGCCAGCATTGGCAATGTCATAGTAAGATATGTGCCCTCGCTGTCGTTATAGTGCACCCAGCCGCGAAGACGCTGCAAAACGAGAAAATATCAATAATATTTCTGTTCATGCTCTTGGTATTATTCTAACTTAATTAGCGCTTTCCTACAAATTTAAGAGAAGAGTGAATACGGCGTAAAGCAATGCGGAAGCGCTATTCCGGCTGTTCTGTCAGTTGCCCTATTGTTCTATTCTGGGGTCAGGTCTTGACATTAGACATCCGGCTCTGGTTAGACAAGATTTTTTTTGATTTGCTTCGTAATAAATTTCACAGCCGCGCTCCGGATCAGCGTTTTAACGATTTTGCCTTTTTCAAAGTAAACGGCCTTCTGCCCGGCGAAAGCGATACCCAGATCGGCGTTCCTGGCCTCGCCCGGGCCGTTCACCTCACAGCCCATGACGGCCACATTAAGTGTCTTTGCTGCGGCTGTGTCCGCATCCGGAAAGCCTTTCATGATATCGTCCAGAATGGTTCTCAGATTGACCCCGCATCTCCCGCAGGTCGGACAAGCTATGAAATTGATTTTCCTTTTAATTAAACCTATATCGGATAAAATTGAATAAGCCACTTTAACTTCTTCCACGGGGTCGGAAAGCAGAGAAACCCTTATCGTGTCGCCTATTCCCTCCCTCAGAAGTATGCCCAGAGCCATGGCGCTTTTGATGATGCCGGAGCTCCTGGGGCCGGTCGCGGTCACGCCCATGTGGAGCGGATACGCGAGCCTGTCCAGAATGCGGTTGACCTCGATCGTCGTTTCAACATCTTCGGCTTTCGCGGATACGACAATATTGTAAAAACCGGCTTTTTCAAGGACGGAGACCTCCTTTTTCACGGCCGCGGCCAGTTTACGGGCTTTCACCTTCGGAGAATCGCCTTTGTTGAGCGTTTTTACGGAACCGCTGTTAGCACCCACCCTTATGGGAATGCCTCTTTCGCGGCAGACGGCGGCCACTTCCCGCACCTTGCTGACGGAGCCTATGTTTGAGGGATTTATCCTGATCTTGTCTATTCCCGATGCCGCCGCTGTGACGGCGAGTTCCCAGTCAAAATGAATGTCGGCCACGAGGGGGACTTTGACTTTTTTCCTCAATCCGCCCAGATGTGAAGCCTCAAAAGCGTTGGGCACGGCTATCCTCACAATCCGGCAGCCGGCCTCCGCCATTGAATTTATCCACAAGGCCGTTTTCCCGTCCGAGGGCGCCGTTTTAACCATGCCCTGCACGACGACGGGCTTTCCCCCGCCCATGACGATATCACCGACTTTAACCGCCTTTTTCATTTGATTAACCGGCGGCTATTTTCCGGCCGCCGCCTTATGCGTTAACGGCAGCACGCCGGCCAGCTCGCCTATAACATTAACCAGTTCGCTGTTTTCCGGCACCACTATTTTGGCATTGTCTTTCAAAGATGTCTCAACGGTCTGTAATTTCCTCAAAAGCTGGGCGTTGCCAACGAAATATTTGTTCGCGGCTTCATTGACAAGCTGTATCGCCTCGGCTTCGCCCTGAGCCTGAAGGATTCTTGACTGCCTTACGCCTTCGGCCTCTTTTATCTTTGATCTTTTCTGCCCGTCAGCCACGGTTTCAGCGGCGGTGGCGTAATCTATCGCGGCTATCTTCTCGTTTTCCGCTTTTACAACCTTATTCATTGTCTCCTGCACATCTTTCGGGGGGTCTATCTCTTTTAATTCCGTTCTGACGATTTCAATTCCCCAGCTGCCTGTCTCATCACGCAATGTGTTATGCAGTTCCGAGTTGATCTTCCCTCTTTCGCTATTTGCGGATTTGAGTGTCAGAGTCCCTATTATGTTTCTCAGAGTTGTCCGTGCCAGATTGACGATCTGCCATTGGTAGTCATTAACATTATACTGGGAATTTTTTATATCCACCTCGCTATCTTTGACTTTGAAATAGACCTGCGCGTCAACTCTGGCATTGAGATTATCGTTAGTGATGATCTCCTGCGGCTCAGCGTCGATCATCTGCTCCGTGATATTCACTTTGACCATAGAGTCAACTATCGGAATTATCCAGTGAAACCCGGGATTGCAAAAACGGTTATATTTTCCCAGCCGTTCAATAAGACCCCGTTGTGTAGGCCTGATGATCCTTATGCCCCACAAAAAAATAAAAAAAGCGCATACCAGGTAAAAGTAATTCATAACCGCCCTCCCTTACTTTTCAACTAACCGCCTGAACAAAGAATTCCGAAAAAATCTTTAATTGCCGTTAAAGCCAAACCGACAGTAGGCAATAATATTTTTTCGCGGGAATAAATTATTTTTTTTCTTCCAGAACTGCCTGGGCCGCAGCAAGACGGGCCAGCGGCACCCTGTAGGGCGAACAGGAGACATAATCCATTCCCGCCCTGTGGCAGAACTTGACCGAATCCGGATCGCCGCCGTGCTCGCCGCAGATGCCTATCTCAAGCTTTTTGTTGGAAGCTCTTCCCAGGTCAACGGCTATCTTTATTATCCTGCCCACGCCGTCCTGGTCGAGCGAGGCGAAGGGGTCCTTGGCGTAGATCTTCTTCTCGACATAATCGCCGAGGAATTTTCCCGCGTCGTCCCTTGAAAAACCGCAGGTCATCTGCGTAAGGTCGTTCGTCCCGAATGAGAAGAATTCCGCTTCTTTCGCGACATCGTCAGCGGTCAGAGCCGCGCGCGGCACCTCTATCATCGTGCCTATCATATACTCGAGCTTGACGCCCTTCTCTTTTATCGTCTCATCGGCGACTTTTTTGATAACGTCTCTCTGATTCACGTATTCCTTGACGTGGCCTATCAGCGGCACCATTATCTCGGGAATGACTTTTATCCCCTTTTTCTGCATATTGCAGGCGGCTTCTATGATGGCCTTTGTCTGCATCACCGTTATTTCCGGATATGTTATTCCCAGACGGCATCCCCTGTGTCCGAGCATGGGATTGAACTCGTGGAGAGCGTCAACTTTCTGTTTCACCACTTCCGCGGAAATGCCCATTACATCGGCCATTTCCTTCTGGTCTTTGGCCTCGTGCGGGAGGAACTCGTGGAGCGGCGGATCCAGCAGCCTGATGATGACAGGCAGACCGTTCATCACCTCAAAAATACCCTCGAAGTCCTCTCTCTGCATGGGAAGGAGTTTTTCCAGAGCCTTTTCTCTTCCCGCGACATCGTCGGCAAGGATCATCTCCCTCACGGCGAGTATCCTGTCGCCGCCGAAGAACATGTGCTCCGTGCGGGTGAGGCCGATACCCTCGGCGCCGAAAGCTATGGCCACGGCGGAATCGGCGGGCGTGTCGGCATTCGTCCGCACACCCATCTTCTTCACATCGTCGGCCCACTTCAGCAATTTGTCAAACATCTCAGCCGCCGGGACCTCTTTTACGGTCTTTGTTTTCTTGATGAACACCTGCACGACTTCCGAAGGATTGACCGGGATCTGTCCCTCATATATCTCGCCTGTCGAGCCGTTTATAGATATGAAGTCGCCTTCTTTTATTGTTTTTCCTCCGGCTTTCATCTGCCTGTCCTTGTAGGATATCTGAAGAGCCCCGCAACCTGCGACGCAGGGTTTACCCATGCCGCGGGCCACAACGGCCGCGTGAGAGGTCATACCGCCGCGGGCGGTAAGAATGCCCTGCGCCGTGACCATGCCGCCTATGTCCTCGGGGGAAGTCTCTATCCTGACAAGAATGCTCTTCGGATATTTTCCTGCGTCGTCAGCGAAGAACACAACCTGTCCTGTCGCCGCGCCGGGAGAAGCGTTAAGGCCCTTGGCGAGGTTCCTGCCGGCCTCTTTGGCTTTAGCGGTGTCCTTGGAATCAAAAATCGGCGCCAGGAGCTGTTCCAGTCCGTAGGGGTCAACTCTTCTGAGCGCTTCATTTTTGTCTATGAGGCCTTCCTCTTCCATCTCAAAAGCTATACGCACCGACGCGAAACCGGTTCTTTTCCCTGTCCTCGTCTGAAGAATATACAGGCGCTTATTCTGTATGGTGAATTCCATATCCTGCATCTCTCTGTAATGTTTTTCCAGCATCTGATATATGTCCACCAGTTCTTTATAAGCTTCGGGGAACATTTCTTCGAGAGACACCTGAGAATCTTCGGTCTTGGCGGCTTTGTTGATGGGCTGCGGCGTTCTTGTGCCGGCGACGACATCTTCGCCCTGGGCGTTGACAAGATATTCTCCGAAAAATCTTCTCTCTCCCGTGGCGGGATCTCTTGTAAAAGAGACGCCCGTGGCCGAATCATCACCCATGTTCCCGTAAACCATCGTCTGGACATTCACCGCGGTGCCCCATTCGTCGGGTATGCCGTTGAGCTGTCTGTATTTGTTCGCCCTTTCATTGTGCCACGACGAGAAAACGGCCTTAATGGACTCTTCCAGCTGCACCATGGGCTCGGCGGGAAAATTCCTGCCCGTTTTTTCTTTCACAAGTTTTTTGTATTCACTGACGAGCTGTTTGAGGTCTTCCACGGAGAGATCCGTGTCACTGGCGGCGCCTTTTTCTTTTTTTATCTTCGCCAGTATCACCTCAAAAGGGTCTTCCTCTTCCTTTGACGGACGGACGTCCATAACAACATCTCCGAACATCTGTATGAAGCGCCTGTAACAGTCCCACGCGAAACGCGGGTTGCCGCTCATTTTGGCGAGACCCTCGACGGACTCGTCATTCAAACCGAGATTGAGAACCGTGTCCATCATCCCCGGCATTGAAACCCGGGCGCCGCTGCGGACAGACACCAGAAGAGGTTTGTCTTTATCTCCCAAGACAAGGCCCTGGTCTTTCTCCACGAGCTTCAGGTTCTTCACAACCTCATCCATCAGGCCCTTGGGCACGCCGTGCTCTTTGTAATATTCAAGACAGGTGTGCGTCGTTATTGTGAATCCCGGAGGAACAGGCACGCCTATTTTCGCCATTTCGGCAAGGTTCGCCCCTTTGCCCCCAAGATCATTTTTCATCTTTGCGTTACCCTCGGCGTTTTTGCCGATGAAGTGATACACTCTTTTCATTTTAAAAACCTCCTGCTATATGTCAAAACCATAATCTCAAAACCGTTCCCAAATTAACAAATACGCCGATTTTTTGCAATTTCAATGTCTTTTTTTATACGCGATATCAAAGCCCCGCGCGAGGCGAACTTCTTAGCTTTTCTGATAAAACGCCCGAACTCGACCGTGAATTTAGAGCATCCATCCGCGCGCGCAGCGTCGCCGGCGGAGAGGATGTGAAACTCAAAGACTTTTTTTATGCCGAAAGTCGGGGCGCCGCCCGAATTGACCACGGCCCTGAAACGGCCCGCCCTGCATATCACTTCCGCCGCGAAAACACCCTCCGGCACAGCCTTGTGCTTTTCAGCAACGAGATTTACAGTCGGGAAACCCAGCGTGCGCGCTATTCCGAGGCCCTTCACCTTTCTGCCGCTGATCCTGTAAGGCCGTCCCATGAGCGCGGCGGCCCGGGAGGTCTTTGACTGCGCGATGAGTTCCTTTATCAGCGTCGTGGATATCTTCATGCCGCCGCGGGCTTTGGTCTTCACCACCTTCACCTCGAGACCCAGATCCTGCTCCCATTTTTTCAGCGACGCCACGGTGCCTTCCTTCTTCCTGCCGAACACGAAATCTTCACCTATGACAAGGCGCCGTACATTATATTTTTTGATGAGAACATCTTCCAGAAAAGCCCGCGCGCTCATCTTCCAGTATTTTTCTATTTTGAGCATCACGGGTTCAAGCCCCATCCCCGCGAGGACAGTCTTTCGCTCGGCGGCGCTGGTGACGATGTTTCCCGCCTTGTTGGGATTCCTGAAAAACACAAACACTTTTTTTGTGCCGGGACATTTCAGAAGTTCTTTGAGGACAGCCCTGTGGCCGGCGTGTATGCCGTCGTAGATACCTATGGAAGCGGAAATAGTTTTTTGGACTCGGTGTCTCACCTGTCTATGCGCTTATTTTCCCGCTCTGACGTAAGCGGCAAAATCACGCGTGATCGTCGCTCTGAGCTTGTCGTAATCTCCGCTGACCGTCACGCCGCTGGCGAGCTTGTGGCCGCCGCCGCCGAATTTTTTGGCGAAAGGCAGGATATTTTTTCCGAGCGACCTGAAATTAATGTGTATCTTTTTGTCCTCGCCTTCCCTGATGTAACAGGCCGCCTCGACGCCGTCCAGGTCCCGGGCGTAATTGATAAAATCCTTCGTGTCGTTATAAACCGCGCCGCAGCGCTCGAGCATTTTTCTGTCCGTGTGCATACAGGCGACCGAGCCCTTGAGTATTTCTATTGTTCCGAGAGTCTCGGCGAGCAGTTTTATCCTCGCGGGTTTCTGAGAACCGTAGATGTGATTGTATATTTTGCTTATATCGGCGCCGGAGCGCACAAGTTTCGAGGCTATCTCCAGACATTCCGGAGTCGTGTTTTTCTGGGAGAATCTGCCCGTATCGGTGACAATGCCCGTTAAAAGAGCGGCGGCCTCGTTTTTGAGCAAAGGCAGCCGCTTCAGGACAAAGAACTGATATATTATCTCCGCCACCGACGAGACGCCCGGATCGACTATGTTATAATCCCCGTAATTCCTGTTGTCGGGATGATGGTCTATGTTGAAAACCTCAAGAGCGCCCAGCTCATCCTTTGTAAAGGTGAAACCGCTCCTCTCAGGAAGACAGCATTCAAGGAAGATTATGGCGTCACGGCCCGTCAGTGACGGGCGTTCAGGCCTTTTTATTCCCGTAAGGCCCAGAAAAGCCAGCTCGCGCGGAATGTCGCCGCTCTGACAAACGGTAGTCCTTATGCCCAGTCGCCGCAGAAAAGAGGCCAGCGCCTGGCCCGATCCTATGGAATCCCCGTCGGGGCCGGCATGTCCGGTTATAAGCACATTTTTCAGCGTGCCCAGAGCCGCGGCGGTTTCAGTTATTGACCTGTCCATCAGAAGTCCTCCACATCTATAACCGAAAGCCATCCGGCCAGATATATACCGGCGCAAAAACCCGCGCCGCAAAGAACAAAAGCCCATTTCATCGGAACCATCGTCAAGAGCCATGCGAGGCTTCCCATAACCGCGCCCGTGACCGTGACCCTGAACAATATCTGTTTTCTGCTGAAACCGAGCTCCAGCATCCTGAGGGCGAAATGGTCTTTTGATCCCCTGAACGGAGAAAGCCCGCGCCTCGCGCGGTGCATCATAACGAATATAACATCAAAAAGAGGAATACCGAGGATGATAAGCGGCGCGAAAACGCCTATGGGATTCACGGCGGAATACTTCGCTCCGAGAGAGATGGCGGCCATTATAAAACCCAGCGTCAGGCTTCCCGTATCCCCCATGAATATCCTGGCGGGCGGGAAATTAAAAATGAGAAAACCCGCCGCGGCGCCGAAGGCCGCCACGGATGCGAAATTAACATATATCTGTTCGCTGGGCAGTGACACCATGAAAAAAAAGAAAGCGCACATCATGAGAGCCGAGGCGCTGAGGCCGTCCATGACATCTATTATGTTGAAACTGTTTGTGATAGCCAGTATCCAGAGCATGGAGAAAAAATAGTTCAAAAGCGGGTTATCGAACAGTTGTATTGCTATATCGTAGTGGAAGAGGACGGAGGCGGCGATCAGCTGTATAAAAAATTTCAGTTTGTAATCCAGCGGCGCTATATCGTCGGACAAACCCAGCAGGAAGATTATGCCCGCGCCCAGGAAAATGCCCCTGAGCGTGTAAAGGGTGCCTGTGGGGAAATTGCTTATAAAGCGTATCGCCGTCAGAGAGAGTATAATACCCGCGAAAATAGCCGCGCCGCCCAGATAAGGCACCGCGGAAAGATGAGTCTTCACCGCCGTGGTGGGCCTGTCCATCACGTTTAATCTTTTAGCCAGACGCATGCACAGCGGCATAAGCGCCGCCGAGACGGCAAACGATACGATGAGTGTGATAATATAATAAATCATTTTTTTAACTTTGCCCCGGCCGAAGCCGGAAAAAGGGTGACAGTCCCTTTTTTGGGGTGGCTAACGGGAGTCGAACCCGCGCTGAGAGAACCACAATCTCTAGTGCTGCCATTACACCATAGCCACCATTGCGCATATTAAACTAAATGTATAAGACAATGGCAATTCCTGCACAACCATTGCAAATTATCATTTTTGTTATTTTTCCTATTTCCGTCTTTATGATGCACGGCCAGAACTCTTTTATCTTTATTACCGCACATCTCACATTTCTCGGGTTTTCCCGCTTTTTTCAGCAATTTCCGGTAAACCGTCTGTCCGCATAATCACCAAGACTGGATTTGGACTCACTGCTGAACTGACCAAGTGTAAACTCCGTCACCTTATCAAAATCAAATGT
>VMTH01000118.1 GCA_013791745.1 Candidatus Omnitrophota bacterium | reverse complement strand
GGGCCCTGTTTTATCAGTCTCCCCATCTTGCCCGGAATCCGCGGACATCAACATGCACGAACGGGCCATGGTGTTTTGTTTTCTTATACCACCCGAGACCGCCGTGAAAAATCTTGTACCATTCATGGCCGTACATTGAGTCGATTATGTCGTACACAATTACAGCATCGTGATAATCTATCCTGCCGTCCTTGTTCAAATCATCCATCAGGCCGTCTTTGGGATTTTCGTCAATGAAAATATCCGCTGCCCCCCCGTACATATGCCTGCTGTATTTAACATTCCCTATGGCCTTATTGTAATATGGTGTCCTGTAGCCGCTCATTATATGAAGCGTTTCCGCATCGAATCCTTTTTCATTAAGCTTTTCCAGGATCATCTCCAGTTTTAAGAGGAGCTTTTCCTTTAAAACCACATATTTGGGATACCCGCTCTTCTGCTTGCAGACGAATTGTTTAAGTTTGAAATTCGGCGAAAGCAGGGTATCTTCATTTTCCTTTGTCACCTCTATGAATCCTTCGGGTATCTTGTATATCGCCAGCCTTTTTAACGCTATTTTCTCATAGTATCCGACCCGGTATCCGTTCAGATATTCCCCTTTTTTCTCTTTGCGGGGCACCATCACAAAAACATTCATTAAAATACTTTTCCCCGTGCCGGTTTGCGTGATCTCTATTCTATACAATCCCTTTGCTTTGGGAGATATCCATTTCCATGCTGCGCCGGAAATTTTATGCATATTTCCGGAAGAAGCCTTAACTGTGTATTTTGAATCAGTTTTATCGTTGCTCTCAATTTCAAAATCCAGCATTTCGCCGGGCATGACAAACACTCCAGTAACATTATAGGGGCATGTATTATTTTTAAATCTCACGCTGAATCCCGGCCTGATGCCGCGCTCCCGGGCATTTACGCGATATGAGGGATAAAAGACAATAAAAACGGTTACGGCAATCAGGGCCGATATGTTTTTTCCTGACAAAGCCTTATTTTTCATCACTTTTTCCTGTAATCCTCTTCCAGCGACTTGTACAATTTATCATCCCGCTTATATATATCTTCCCTGAAATTCAAACCTCCATTCTCATCCGCCCATGCTGTCCAGTAAAGGATATGTATCGGCACAGGCACGGGAAGCTTCACTTTTTTGTCAACGCTAACCCTTAACATCTCATCCATTTCATTTCCCTTCCAGTTCATAAGATACTTTACCAGTTCCAGCGGTTTCTCTATCCTGATACAACCTGAACTGAATGTGCGTATATTTTTAACAAACAGCTCGGGGGAAGACGTATCGTGAAGATAAACATTAAACTTGTTCGGGAACATGAACTTCACTTTTCCCAATGCGTTCAACGGCCCCGGTTCCTGCCTCAACCCGTACGGAAAATTATCCGCGTTAAGCTTATCCCATTCAATGGTACCCGGGTCTATTTCTATTGCGTTTTTTCCCTTGCCCTGAAAAACTTTCATGTTCTGCTTTGAAAGATATTCCCTGTCATTCAGAACTTTCTGTATAATATCCTGGACAGCGATATTGTGAGGCACATGCCAGTACGGATTAAACACAAGATATGTTATCCTGTCGCTAAAGACAGGCGTACGCCTGTAATCCCTTCCGACGATAACGCGCATATCCATGATCTTTTTCTTATCATCAATAACCTCCAGCTCAAAACCGGCGATGTTGACAATAACATGGCTGTCGCCCAGGTCCTGCGGCAGCCACCGCCATCTTTCAAGGTTGACCCGGATCTGTTTGACCCTTTCCCCGACGCTGACATTCATAGCGTTTAATGCGGGAGTATCTATCTCGCCTGTGACTTCAAGCCCGTACCGTCTCTGAAAATCTTCCACTTCCCGCTGAAGAATGCTGTCATATATATCTACATCTTCCCTTTTGCCTTTGAAAACTTTTTCCATGCTTAACCGCTCGTATATTGCCGGGATCCTCGGGTCGGCTTCTCCGGGTTTAATGGTTTTCCCCGGAGGGATCTTCTGCCATCCCCCCGCATCAGAAATCTTCCCGTATTTCTTCACGGTATCCCTCAGTCTGCTGTATTCTCTGTAATCAGGCAGCAGTTCCGCCAGACTCCGCCTGATATTCTTATCTTCTAGAGCTTTTTCAAGAACTTCCATTAAATCCCGTTCTCTTTTTACCGCTATCCATTCAGAAACGATTGTTTCCGGATTCACCTTGCCTGAAACAAGATGCGCGGAGTACAGCAGAAACGCGTCTGTCAAAAGGATATCTGTAACAACAAGGATTTTGGACAGATCGGCTCTTGTATTTTTTTCGGAAATGTATTTTACCAACGACTCAATTTTATCAATATGATAATCCGAAGGTTTCAATCCTTCAACATAAGAATCCTTCAGCGCTTTTATCAGATCATATGAAATTTTTGATAAAGAACCGTTATCTTCCAGCCAGGCGGGCATATAAGCCCGTTTCTCATAAAAAAGCGGCAGAGCTTTTCTTGAATATATGTATTCGTTCCCGACCTTAATATCGCCTGAATAATCAGCGGCCTTGATTCTGTTCCTTAAGAGCTCATCCAGTTTTTCCGGGAACGGATATTTTGCCGCGCGGATCCCGGCGGTATTTACACTTATCAGCAACACAGAGACAAACAATAATTTAAACACTTTGAATCTCCACTCCTCAAGCCCTAAACTTATCCGGATAATGGCGCGCTCCATTGCCGGCAAAAGCCGCATCCGTATCACCTTTGCTCGGAAGCGATGCCCGTCATCGGCACAAAGCGCACTGGTATTATATCCCTGACGGTGAATTCGCCGTTTTTCTTTTCACCCAGTTTTAATTCCTGGAAACCTTCGCCCACGGGTATGACAAGCCGTCCGCCTTCCTTGAGCTGGGCGATGAGGGGCTCAGGTATATCCTTAGGCGCGCAGGTGACGATTATCCCGTCGTAGGGGGCGTGCTCGCTCCATCCGAGAAATCCGTCGCCCGACTTTATCCTGACATTTTTATATCCCAGATTTTTCAGGCGCTCCGCCGCGCTTTCAGCGAGAGACGGTATTATTTCCACCGAAAAAACTTCCTTCGTTATCTCACCCAGCACAGCGGCCTGATAACCGCTTCCCGTGCCTATCTCAAGGATCCTGTCATCCTTCGACGGAGAGAGGAGCTCCGTCATGAGAGCCACGATGTAGGGCTGCGAAATCGTTTGCCCTTCTTCTATAGGCAGGGGATGGTCGTCATAGGCAACAGCGGTGTATTTTTCGTCGATGAAAAGATGCCGCGGCACCTTTTCCATGGCGGCGAGAACCGCCGGATCCGTAACGCCCCGGGCGGCTATCTGCTCCCTCACCATATTTTTTCTCATCATGGCAAAATCCTCATCCTCCGCGTTTCTCCGGCATCCGCTTCCAAAAAAAACGAGAGCACAGACAAAAAGAGATGCTGTCAAAACAGAAATTATATCTGAACGCTGCCATGGCATTTGTCTATTCTCCATTTTCCCTTTAGCTTGACCAGCTTGATTCCGTCGGCCTTGAGCAATTCTATTTTTCTCTTCAGTCCCCGTGAATATCCTCCAGTCGAGCCGTCTTTTCTGACAACTCTGTAGCAGGGAATCTTTTCAGGATTTTTGTTCGCGTTTAAGATTTTCCCCGCGGCCCGCGCGGCCCGGGGATTCCCCGCTCTCGTGGCCAGCTCTCCGTAAGTAAAGACCTGCCCGCGGGGTATTTTAGAGACTATCCGTAAAACTTTTTCGCTGAAAGTCACCCTTCTATTATTTCCGAAAGGCGATCGCCGACGCCGGAGGTGCTTGATGTTCCGCCGAGATCATAGGTGAGAGTGTCGCCTTCCTCTATGAGCTGTCTGACGGCTTTTTCTATTTTTTTGCAGGAAGCGCTCTCTCCTATGTGATTGAGCATCAGCGCGCCGGAAAGTATCATGGATATGGGATTTATGCGGTTTTTACCGGCGTGCTTCGGCGCCGAGCCGTGTGTCGGCTCAAAGACGGCCATGTCATCGCCTATGTTCGCGCCGGGCGCTATGCCGAGGCCCCCGACAAGTCCCGCGCAGAGATCGGAAATTATATCGCCGTAGAGATTGGGTAGCACCATCACATCATAGAGCTGGGGTTTTTTGACAAGCTGCATGGTCATGTTATCCACTATCCTGTCTTCCGACTCTATTGAAGGATATTCCGCGGCGACGGCGCGGAAAACTTCCAGGAAAATACCGTCGCTGTGTTTCATTATGTTGGCCTTGTGGACGCCTGTCACTTTCTTTCTGCCGTTTTTCACGGCGTAATCAAAAGCGAATTTTATTATGCGCCTTGACGCCTCTTCGGATATGGGTTTTATGGATATGCCGGTGGTCGCGGAAAACTTATGTCCCGTGAGTTTTCCGAGCTCCTGTATCTTCGGGTCGCCTTTCTTAAATTCTATCCCCGCGTAGAGATCCTCTGTGTTTTCCCGCACGACGACGAGATCCAGATCGGGAAACGGCACATCCTTGATGCCGTAGCTCTTGCAGGGCCTCAGGCAGGAATAGAGGTCCAGCACCTTTCTTATGTGGACATTGACGCTCCTGAACCCGCCGCCGACGGGAGTGGTTATCGGCCCTTTCAGGGCAACCTTGTTCTTCCTTATGCTCTCGAGCGTCTCATCCGGTATGGGCGTGCCGTATTTCTCCATCACGTTCTCACCGGCCGGCATTTCTTCCCAGTCTATTTCAACGCCGGTGGCGGCTATCACCCTTTTTGTCGCTTCCGTTATCTCCGGGCCTATGCCGTCTCCCGGAAGAAGTGTTATCCTGTGTTTCATAATCCTCTGTTCTCCTTGATGTAATTCACAAGCCCTCCCGCGTTCAAGATGGCTATCATCTTTTCGGGAAGCTGGGGGAAACGCCTTTCTATCCCTTTCGTCAGATTTCTCACGACGCCGGATTTGAGATCCACTTCCGTCTCGTCGCCCGATTCAAAACCGGAGGTGTCTATCTCTACGGCCGGAAGCCCTATGTTTATGCAGTTCCTGAAAAATATCCTGGCGAACTGTTTCGCTATCACGCATGAGGCGCCGACAAGTTTTATAACGATCGCCGCGTGTTCCCTTGACGAGCCGCAGCCGAAATTCTCACCCGCCGCCACGATGTCGCCCGGTTTCATGTTTTTCACAAAATCCTTATCCGCGTCTTCAAGCGCGTGTTTGGCCAGTTCCGGCAGATCCCCCCGGAGATGATAATATCTACCCGGGCATATCAGGTCAGTGGAAACGCCGTCGCCGAACATGTGTATTTTCCCCTTTATCATAAAAACTCCCTCGGGTCGCTTATTCTGCCCGTCACAGCGGTTGCCGCGGCGGTCATGGGCGATGCCAGATAAACAAAAGATTCGGGATTGCCCATCCTGCCCTTGAAATTCCTGTTGGCCGTTGAAAGAGCCGTGGCGCCGTCGGCGAGGATGCCCGCGTGCACGCCGCAGCAGGGCCCGCAGCCGGGCGGGATGATGCTGGCGCCAAGATCCACGAATTTACGGAACATCTCGCTTTCCGCGAGCCGCTTGAGCACCGTGTTTGAGGCGGGCGCTATTATGAGAGTCGTTTTCAAGCTCTTCGCTTTTTTCAGTATCTCGTAAGCCGCCTCGTAATCGGAGAAACGGCCGTTTGTGCATGTGCCTATCAGCACGACATCGACTTTAACATCCCCCAGTTCCGAGGCCGGCGAGACATTGTCCACCTGATGAGGGCAGGACACCATAGGAACTATTTCGCTCATATCCTCGCTTATCATATTCTCGTAAGCGGAGGCATCGGATGCGGGAAGTTCCCGGAAATCACCTTCTCTTCCGCGGGATTTGAGATATTCCCTCACAGTTTCGTCGGCGGGGAATATGCCGGTTTTCGCGCCGGCTTCTATGGTCATGTTGGATATTGTGAAGCGTCCGTCCATCGAAAGGTTTTTCAAACCCTCGCCGAAAAATTCCATCACCTTGTATGTGGCCCCGTCCGCGCCTATTTTTCCGATGATGTCTATTATGACATCTTTGGCGGCTACGCCCTTGTTGAGCTTTCCCTTTATTTCAATACCCAGACTCTCCGGCACCTTGAGCCACACGGAACCTGCCGACATGGCCGCCGCCACATCCGTTGAGCCGAAACCCGCCGCGAAAGCCCCCAGCGCCCCTGATGTGGGAGTGTGGGAATCAGCGCCGACTATCACATCATAAGGCGATGAGAATTCCTCAACCATTATCTGATGGCAGACGCCCCTCATTATGCAGTTGGCTTTGCTGGAAACTGCGAAATCCCTGATTTTCTTGTGAGCGTTCGCCAGCTCCGCTCTCGGCGGCGGCACGGCGTGATCTATGAAAAAATAACAGTTAGCGGGATTTTTAAGCCCTATTCCGAGCTTCTTTATGCCGTCTATTGAAAGCGGCCCCGTGCCGTCCTGGCAGAAAGCCCTGTCAACGGGCATTATCACGATCTCGCCCGTGCGCACTTCCTTTCCTGTTTTTGATGAGATGATCTTCTTAACTAATGTTTCAGCCATTTTTTCAGCACCTTTACCGGCACCTCTTTCACAAGGGGTTTGCCGGCCCCTTTTATTAATACAAATACCGGATTTCTGTCAATCACTTTCTTGTCGGACATAATGAGTTTCAAGAGCTTACCGTTGTCTATCTTTATTTTTTTAAAACCCGCACGCGTGATCAGCGAAAGGGCTTTTCCCCGTTCATCTTTCCCGCAGAGCCTGAGATAAAAACTCAGATCAACAGCGTCGAGCATGCCGGATGCCACAGCTTCGCCGTGGCTGATATTCCGGTAGGCGAGCGCCGTCTCTATGGCGTGCCCGAAGGTGTGGCCCAGATTAAGAACACGGCGCTGTCCTCCTTCAAGGTAATCTCTCCGGACGATATCCTCTTTGATCTTTACGGATTTTTTTATCACATCTGCCAGGAATTTACTTCCCGGGGATTTTATCTGACCCGCTCGCGGCGCCAAAAACCCGTAGAATTTTTCATCCAGCAGGGCATATTTGACGATCTCGCCGAAACCGTTCCTCATTTCCTCAGCCGGCAGAGTGCCGAGGAAAGCCGTATCTATTATGACCGCCAGCGGCATCTTGAAAGCGCCGGCCAGATTCTTGCCCTCTTTGAGATCCACGCCGGTCTTCCCTCCTATCGAGGCGTCCACCATAGCCAGAAGCGAGGTCGGGATCTGTATAAAATCAATCCCTCTCATGAAAGTGGCGGCGAAAAAACCCGTTATGTCGCCGACGACACCTCCCCCGAGCGCCACGGCAAAGCATTTTCTGGTTATACCGTTTTTAACGGCCGCGGAATAGAGTTTCTCAAGCGTCTTAAGGTTTTTATAGCGCTCACCGT
>VMTH01000117.1 GCA_013791745.1 Candidatus Omnitrophota bacterium | reverse complement strand
GCAAGTGGGATACGGATAATGATACAAAGGAGAATATTCCGACAGTCGCGAAGTTAGGCGCGGCGTATGCCGTTCTTGACGGGGATATGACTCTTGCGGTTGATATAAGCAAAATATCCGATGAAGACGGCAATCAGATTAATGCCGGCGCGGAATATAAGCTGTCCGGGAATCTCGCCGCGCGCGTAGGTGTGGATGACGGTAACTTTGCCGCAGGTTTCGGGATAGGCATGGGAGCTCTTTCTTTAAATTACGCGCTTAGATTTGAAGATGTGGAAAACAATGCCAACAGGCAGTATATATCGCTTGATTACGCTTTCGCTTCTTCGGGGAGTTCTGCTCCGCGCGCCGGCGAGAAAGCCCGCGCCCGCGAAGCAGAAAAATCGGCCGACCGGCTGAAAGCGCAGGAAAAGGCTGAGAAAAAAGCGAATCAAGAGCGCATGCAGGCTGAGAAAAAAGCGGAGAAGGAGCGTTTGAAAGACGAGGAAAAGGCCGCGCAGACCAAGGCAAAAATGAAAGAGCATTATAATAAAGCGACTGAATTGTACGCGGCGGGAAAATATAAAAAAGCGATAAAGGAATGGGAAAAAGTTCTTGAGATCGATCCCAAACATCAGCAGTCAAAAACCAGCATAGCGAAAGCCCGTCAGAAACTGGAGGAATAAAAAGCGCCGGCGGGCAGACTTATCCCCAATTCTTCAATGAGTTGCTAAACCGTCTATTTTTCAGTTTAACACTATTTTGCTATAATTGCGCCTATGAAAAAAGCTGTTAAATACATTGTTGAGGTGCCGGGCTCGTCGGGCAATTTCGGATGCGGTTATGATGTTCTTGCCGCGGCGCTCAATATACGCAACCGTTTTGAATTCACGCTTCAGAGCGGCTCTTCAGGCCTTGATATCAGGACATCCGGCTTCGGCGCCGGAACTCTGCCGGCTGATTCATCCAACATCATTTTCAAGAGTGCTCTGTCGGCCTGGAAGCAAAAAAAGTTCGATTATAGGAAGCTGGGCGCTATTTCCATAAAAGCCGTCAACAAAATCCCTCTTATGAAGGGCATGGGGTCTTCCGCGACGGCGCGCGTGGCCGGCGTGCTTTTCGCAAATGAGGCCGCGGGCCTCGGGATGGATGAGAACGAGATGCTCGGCCTCATCGCGAAAGACGAGGGCCATTATGATAACGCCGCCGCCTCTCTGCTGGGGGGTGTGGTGATCTGCGATCCCGACAAGGGCCTCGCGTTGACGATAGGCCGCAGCATTAAAAATCCGCTCTGCATTGTCGTGCCGGATATTGATGTCAGTACCGCGAAGGCGAGAAAAATGCTGCCGGCAAAGTACGCGCTCAGGGATGCCGTTTTTAACCTTTCGCGCGCGGCGGCGCTCGTGGACGGGATTTACCGGGGGCGTATAGAGCCTTTTATGTTTGAAGACAAAATCCACACGCCTCACAGAAAAAAACTGATAAAAGGGTTTGACAGCGTCGAAAAAGCGGCTCTTGGAAGCGGAGCGAAGGGCGTTTTTATATCGGGCTCGGGTTCCGCCGTCGGCGCGCTGGCCGAAAATCTGCCCGCCGCCAAAAAACTTGCCTGCGCTATGAAAAGGGCTTTCTCCTTGCACGGAGTAAAGAGCGAGGCGTTCATCACGGGCATAAGTGCGCGGGGCGCTGTTATAAGGAAACAAAAATGAAAAAAAAGGAAGTGATAGTTTTGAAATTCGGCGGCTCCTCGGTCGCGAATCCCGAAAAGATAAAATATGTCGCCGCAAGGGTGAAGTCTTTCGCCGATATGGGCTATAAACCGGTGGTTATCGTGTCAGCCCCCGGGGACACGACCGACGATCTGATAAAAGAGGCCGCGGGCATATCGTCCAATCCCCATGTGCGGGAAATGGATATGTTACTTGCCACGGGCGAGCAGAAGACAATAGCTCTCCTGGCGATGGCACTTTGGGACATGGGCCAGAAAGTCGTTTCTTTCACCGGCCATCAGCTGGAGATAATCACCGACGGCAATTTCAGCAACGCCAGGATAAAATCCGTTTCGTCCGCGAAGCTCGTTGAGGCGCTCAAAAAAGGCTTTGTGGCGGTCGTGGCGGGTTTTCAGGGGATCAGCCTTAAGGGCGAGATAACAACGCTCGGCCGCGGCGGCAGCGATCTGACAGCCATAGCCATAGCCTCTGTTTTGAACGCCAGGTGTAAGATCTTCACCGATGTGGAGGGGATCTTCACCGCCAATCCGAAAGTTTACGCCAAGGCGAAAAAAATTGATATAATAAGCTACGACGAAATGCTTGAAATGGCCTCCGCCGGCGCGGGCGTCATGCAGGCGCGCGCCGTGGAGCTTGCGAAAAACAGAAATGTGTCTTTTGAGGTCGCCTGCACTTTCAGCAGAAAGAAGGGCACCATTATATGCGGGGAGGATAAATTGCTGGAGAAACTGGTTGTGAGGAGTGTGACGGAGGATAAGGATCAGGCGAAGATCAATGTGTCGGGAGTGCCGGACAGGCCGGGCATAGCGGCGGACATATTTGAGGCGCTCAGCGATAAGAACATCTGCGTGGATATGATAATCCAGTCGTCCGCGAAGAGTTCACCGGAATCAGGAACGCCCGTTAACGATATTTCATTCACCGTGAAGAGGAGCGAGCTCAACAGGGCCCGTAAAATCCTTGAAGCCGTCAGAAAGAAGATGCAGATCAGGGATATCCTGGTTAAAGAAAATATCGCCAAGGTGTCAATCGTCGGAAGCGGCATGAAGACTCACAGCGGCGTGGCGTCAAGGCTTTTCAGGGTGCTGGCGAAAAACAAAATAAACATAGAGATGATCTCCACTTCGGAGATAAAGATATCCTGCGTTATAGACGAGAAAAACACGGCTAAGGCGGTGAAAGTGATAGCTAAGGAATTCAAGTTATGACAAAAGTGATTCTTTTTGACACCACTCTGAGGGACGGCACCCAGGCGGAGGGCATATCCCTCGGCATAGAAGACAAGATAAACATAGCGAAGGCTCTGAAAAAGCTCGGCATCCATTACATCGAGGGCGGCTGGCCCGGATCAAATCCGAAAGACGCGGGTTTTTTCAAGAGTATGCAGAAAATAGCGCTCTCGCCCTCAAAACTGGTTGCGTTCGGTTCCACCCGCAGAAAAAATATCCCTGCCTCGTCGGACAAGAATCTCATACAGCTGGTGAAGGCTAAGCCCGATGCTTTCTGCATATTCGGCAAGACCTCTCTCCTGCATGTGAAAGAGGCTTTGGGGACGACGCCGGATGAAAATATCAACATGATAAAAGATTCGGTCAAATATCTGAAAAAAACGGGGAAAGAGGTGATCTATGACGCCGAACATTTTTTCGACGGCTACAAAGAAAACAGAGAGTATGCCCTTTCAACGCTTGGGGCGGCTGACGCGGCCGGCGCCGACTGGCTCTGCCTCTGCGACACGAACGGCGGCAGCATGCCCTGTGAGATAACGGATATAATGAAAGCTGTCCGCACGCGCTTTCCGAAAAGTAAATTTGGTATTCACGCGCACAATGACTGTGACCTCGCGGTGGCGAATTCTCTCATGGCTGTTGAGGCGGGAGCCGAAATGGTGCAGGGCACGATCAACGGATGGGGGGAAAGGTGCGGCAACGCGAATCTGGCATCTGTCATGGCCAATCTTGTCCTTAAAAAAGGCGCAGGGGTGAAAAATATCACAGCAAAAGAAATAAGGAAGCTGACAAAGGTGTCGCGTTACATAGACGAGGTCGCCAACCTCATACCGAAGAAAGAGCAGCCCTTCGTCGGCCGGAGCGCTTTCGCCCATAAGGGGGGCGTCCACGTGTCGGCGGTTATGAAAAACGCCGCTACTTACGAGCATCTGAGGCCTGAGTCCGTCGGCAACGAGAGGCGCATACTGATATCAGATCTTTCCGGCCAGGCCAATCTCAAAGCCCAAGGGAAACAGCTCGATATAAATCTTGAAGATAAGGAAAACCTCAACGCCGTGCTGAAAGAGATAAAACTTCGTGAGGCGGCCGGCTATCAGTATGAGGCGGCCAGCGCTTCGCTCAAGCTCCTTGTGCAAAAGATAGAGGGCAGGGCGCCTTCGTTTTTTGACGTGAAGAGCTGCAGAGTCATTCTTGAATACGGCCTCGACAGGAAAAAATGCGAGGCTTCGGTGAAACTCATGGTGAAGGGAAAAACCGTTTATGAGGCCGCCGAGGGCGATGGCCCGGTCAACGCGCTGGACAACTGCCTCCGTAAGGCGCTGCTACCTTTTTTCCCTCGTGTGAAGGATATTTCGCTGACGGATTTTAAGGTCAGGGTGCTCAATCCGGCTGAAGCGACAGCCGCCGCCGTGCGGGTTTTTATAGAATCCACCGACGGCGTTGACAGATGGACGACAACGGGCGTTTCCGAGGATGTCGTAGAGGCGTCATGGCAGGCGCTCGTCGAGAGCATTGTTTACAAGCTGCTCAAAAGGTAGGGGAGGCATAAAGTGAGAATAGGCGATACGCAGATCAGCCCCCGGCAGGGCGCCGTCATACTTCTGGGAATAGCTTTTTCCTTTTTAGCCGTGATCATTCATTTGAAGAACAGCGGAATACCCGTCCCGGAAGATGTGAAAATAAAAGCGGTCCTCGCGCCTCCCAAAATAGAAATAGCCAAAAGTTTTTCTCTTGACGAGCTTTTGAAGAAAACCGTTTCATCCCCCTCCGGAGGCGGAGGTGAAGAGGTGATATCAATAGGTTCTGTTTCGTCCGGGCCCGCCGAGGTGAAGAAAGCCGCCCCCGCAGGTAAGATCAATCTGAACACCGCCAGTGAGGTTGAGCTGATGGAGCTTCCCGATATGACACGGCGTGCCGCGAAAAGCATTATTGAGTACAGGGGCAAGATGGGCGAGATATGGGAACTCAGTGAGATCAAAGGTCTTCCCGGTATTGACGAGGCGCTTATAAACAGGATCCGCCGCAAAGCCGTTCTTGAATAAAAAACACGGTTTTACCGCCGGGACTATATCTTATCGGAGGATAAAAAATGAGAAGCGATAAAGCGAGAAAAGGTTTTGAAAGAACACCCAACAGGGCTCTTTTATACGGAACGGGACTTTCAAGATCGGAAATGAAAAAGCCGGCCATCGGCATAGCGTCGAGTTTTTCGGATCTCGTCCCCGGCCACACCGGTATGAGGGATCTGGAAAGGCATATTGAAAAAGGCATCTACGCCGGCGGCGGCGCTTCGTTTATATTCGGCGTGGGGGCTATCTGCGACGGTATCGCCATGGGGCACATGGGAATGTATTATTCTCTTCCCTCCAGAGAGCTCATAGCCGACATGATAGAATCCGTCACGCAGGCCCATCAGCTCGACGGGCTGGTGCTGCTGACGAATTGTGACAAAATAAATCCCGGCATGCTGATGGCCGCCGCCAGATTGAATATTCCCGCCATTGTTGTGACGGCCGGCCCCATGATGAGCGGAAATTATAAGGGGAAGAGGCTCTCTCTTGTCAGGGACACGTTTGAGGCGGTGGGGCTCTATCAGGCGGGAAAGATAAAACTCTGCCAGCTGGAGGGCCTTGAGATGGAGGCCTGCCCCGGGCAGGGCGCCTGTCAGGGGATGTACACGGCCAACACCACCTCCTGCATGATAGAGGCCATGGGAATGAGCCTGCCGGGATGCGCCACGGCCATGGCGGGAATGGCGAAGAAAAAAAGGATAGCGTACGATTCCGGCGAGCGTATCGTTGAACTTGTCCGCAAAAATATCAGAGCGCGCGACATAATGAATGAAAAAGCTTTTCACAATGCCGTTGTGACGGATCTTGCCCTCGGTGGTTCCACCAACACGGTTCTTCATCTTCCGGCCATCGCCCATGAGGCGGGCGTTAAGGCGGGGATAGAGCTTTTTGACCGGCTCGGAAAAAAGACGCCGCACATAACCAACATAAGGCCCGGCGGAGAATATTTCATGGAAGACCTTGAGTTCGCCGGAGGCATACCCGCCGTCATGAAAAGGCTGCTGCCTCTCCTCAAAGACAACATCAGCGTGTCGGGGATTAAAATAAAAGATATTGCCCGGTCGGCGGAGATCATAGACGAGGATGTCATAAGGCCCCTTAACAAAGCATATCACAGGGAAGGCGGTATAGCTATTCTCAGGGGGAACATCGCGCCCGACGGAGCCGTCGTCAAGCAGAGCGCTGTGGACAAAGCCATGATGAAATTCACCGGCCGTGCGAGGATCTTTGAATCCGAAGAGGACGCCATGGCCGCGATCCTCGGAAGGAAACTGAAAAAAGGCGATGTCGTCGTTATAAGATACGAAGGCCCGAAGGGCGGCCCCGGAATGCGCGAGATGC
This sequence comes from Candidatus Omnitrophota bacterium, assembly GCA_013791745.1. NCBI lineage: Bacteria > Pseudomonadati > Candidatus Omnitrophota > Candidatus Omnitrophota bacterium. The sequence goes on along the minus strand of VMTH01000117.1, from coordinate 7,691 downwards.
TCTCGCCGACGGCGGCGATAACGGGCATGGGTTTGAGCTCTTCGGTGGCGCTCATCACCGACGGAAGGTTCTCCGGCGGGACGCGCGGCCCGTGCATAGGCCACATTTCGCCCGAAGCCGCGGAAGGCGGTCCGATAGCGGCCCTTAAAAACGGCGACCGTATCACAATAGACATAAAAAATAGAAAGATCGATGTCGCCTTGAGCGATAAGGAAATAAAAGAGCGGCTGAAAACGGTGAAGATAAAAAAGAAAAAAGTGACGGGGTGGCTGGCAAGGTACAGCCGTATGGTCACATCCGCATCCACCGGCGCCGTTCTGAAATAGCTTTCTCCAGGCATCCGCTGCGGTATATTCCCGAAAAGATGCTTTAGAGCGATATAGGAAAATTTAGGAGAAAAAATCGTGCGGAAATTGCGCTTGTCTGACCCGCCATAGGCGGGGAGTTGCGCAATTTTAGATTTTTTATCCGTTAGAAATTTTCCGTCTAGCGAAAAAGCGCTTTTCGGGGATATTCCGGGGACATTTGATATTATCCTACTTTACGAGGCAGTTTTATAATTGCTATAATCACATTTTACGGAATTGAGGATTAGCGGGTTGAGAGGGAGGATATTATGAAACTGAGCGGATCGGAAATTATACTGAAATGTCTGGAGCGTGAAGGCGTGGATACTGTCTTCGGCATACCGGGCGGCAGTGTGATACCTCTTTTTGACGCCATATACGACAATAAGAAAATCAAACTTTTCCTCACCCGCCACGAGCAGGGCGCGGCTCACATGGCCGACGGCTACGCGCGGGCTTCCGGGAAAACCGGTGTCTGTATCGCCACCTCGGGACCCGGAGCGACAAATCTGGTGACAGGTCTGGCCACGGCTCTCCTGGACTCCATACCTATGGTCGCCGTCACCGGACAGGTCGCCTCCCATCTTGTGGGCAACGACGCTTTTCAGGAGGCCGACACGACAGGCATCACGAGGCCCGTGACCAAGCAGAATTATCTGGTGACGGATGTCAGAGATATATCAAAGATATTCGCGCAGGCTTTTTATCTGGCGCGCAGCGGCCGTCCTGGCCCCGTGCTGATAGATGTGCCCAGCGACATACAGAAAGCCGAATGCGAATATGACGCGAAACCGGACGCGTCCATAAGGGGTTATAAGCCCAGCATGGAAGGAAACCCCAGGCAGATCAAAACGGCCCTGGAAGCGCTTCTGGCATCAAAGAAACTTCTCATCTACGCCGGCGGCGGTATAATAAGTTCCGGCGCTTCGAAGGAGCTGGCGGCTTTTGTCAGGAAACTCAATGCTCCCGTGACATTGACCCTCATGGGCATCGGCGGGTTTCCGGGAACGGATGAATTATTTATAGGTATGCCCGGTATGCACGGCACACAGGCGGCTAATTTCGCTTTTCAGAACTGCGATATGATATTCGCTGTGGGGGCGAGATTTGATGACAGGGTCACGGGCAAGGTTTCGGCTTTTGCCCCTCATGCGAAAATCGTTCATGTGGATATTGACCCGACGTCAATTTCCAAGAATGTTACGGCTGATATTCCGGTGGTGGGTGACTGTAAATCCGTGCTCAAACAGATGTTAGTTCTGCTGAGTGCTAAGAAAAAAATGCCGGACTATGCTCCCTGGCTGAAACAGGTGACGGATGTCGCTAAGAAAAAACCCCTCTGTTATAAGGACGACGAGATATTAAGGCCGCAGTATGTCATAGACAGGTTCTATCAGATCACAAAAGGTCAGGCGATGGTGGTCACGGAAGTCGGACAGCATCAGATGTGGGCGGAGCAGTTTTATAAGTTTGATAAGCCCCGCCGCTTTATCACCTCGGGCGGCCTCGGAACAATGGGCTACGGCCTGCCCGGAGCCATAGGCGCCAAACGCGCCTGTCCGGAGATGGAAGTCATAGACATTGCCGGCGACGGCTCCACCCAGATGAACATACAGGAACTTGCCACGGCCAAAGTTTACGGCATCAAGGTTATTGTCGCGATACTCAACAATTCTTATTTGGGAATGGTCAGGCAGTGGCAGGAACTGTTCTATAAGAAGCGTTATTCGGGCGTTCTTCTGGGTTCACAGTCGTCAAAAGATAAAAAATATTGGCCCGATTTCAAGCTTGTGGGCGAAGCCTACGGCCTCAAGGGGATGAGAATCGAGCGCAAAAAAGATGTTGACGCGGCGATAAAAGAAGCGCTCGCCTTCAAGGAAACGGTCGTCATGGATTTCCAGGTGGCGAAAGAAGAGAACGTGTTCCCCATTGTGCCCGGCGGCGCGGCGATAGACCAGATCATAGATATGTCGTGAAAAATGCCGGAATTAAAAAAGGAATAAGCGGAGGATAAAATGAAACACACGATAGCGGCGATGGTTGAAAACAAACCCGGGGTGCTGGCGAAGATATCGGGACTTTTTTCGGCGAGAGCTTTCAACATAATGTCTCTGACGGTGGGCGAGACGGAAGTGCATGATGTGTCCAGGATGACGATCGTCGTCAAGGGTGATGACAAGATACTGGAACAGGTGGTGAAGCAGCTCAACAAGCTCCCCGATGTCATCAAGGTCATTGATTTCAAAAACGAGGAATTTATAGAAAGGGATCTCATGCTCGTGAAGGTGAACGCGCCCAAAACATCCCGCAGCGAAATAGTAGAAATAGCCACTATATTCCGCGCGAACATACTGGATATTTCCGCCGACACGATAACACTCGAGCTCACCGGGCGGGAAACAAAACTGGAAGGCGTTATCCGGCTTCTGCGGCCTTACGGCATCAAAGAGATGGTCCGTGCGGGCGTCGTGGCCATGAGCCGCGGCCGCAAATAAAACAAAAGCATTCCCTGTTTCAAGCGCTAAGCTGACTACGATCTAAGAGCATCAGACGTTACCCATAGCGGGCCGTATGAGCGAGGAGTTTCGCATATTCTCCGAGCGAATTGGCAGCGAACCACATACGTGAGCGGCCGTCCATGGATAACTCTGATGCGATTGATAGCATCTGATGTGATTGGGTTGTTTCTATGCTGATTGCCAAGAGGGCGGATAAAAATTAGAATGTGAGTTATGGTCTATGATGTCCTTATAATAGGTTCCGGTCTGGCGGGGCTTTGCGCCGCCCTGAAACAGCCGCGCGATTTGAAGGTTGCCCTTGTAACCAAGAGGAAACTCGCCGATTCCGAGACCGTTTTCGCCCAGGGCGGTATCTCCTGCGTCACATCCGATGACGATTCTTTCGATCTGCATATCAATGACACTTTGAAGACAGGCGGCGGCCTGTCAAATAAAAAAATAGCGGCTATCGTCGTGCGGGAGATGCCTGAGCGTCTCAAAGAACTGGAAGGCTACGGGGTAAAATTCAACAAAATATCGGGAAAATATGATCTTCATCTTGAAGGCGGCCATTCCCGCCGCCGCGTCGTGCATGCCGACGACCACACCGGCAAGACGGTGGAGGACGCGCTGGTCTCGCGCGTGAGGCGCGCCGGGAACATAGAAATCTTTGAAAATCACATAGCTGTCAATCTTATAATCAAAGATTCATCCTGCTGGGGCGCCTATGTTCTGGATGAGTCAGATCTGAGTATCAGGGCTTTCAAATCCCGCGCGACACTTCTGGCCGCCGGCGGCGCGGGGAAGAGTTATCTCTACACCTCAAATCCCGATGTCTCAACCGGCGACGGCGTCGCCATGGCATACAGGGCCGGCTGCCGCATATTGAACATGGAATTCGTGCAGTTCCATCCCACATGCCTCTACCATCCGGAAGCGAAAAGTTTTCTCATATCGGAGGCAGTGCGCGGCGAAGGCGGAAGGCTTTTCACCAGGCAGGGGAAAAGATTCATGAAGGACTATCATCCGAAGATGGAATTGGCCCCGCGCGACATCGTGGCGCGGGCGATAGATGGCGTTCTGAAAAAAAGCGGAGAGGAATTTGTTTATCTGGACATATCTTATAAGGGCGCGGCTTTTGTGAGGAAGAAATTCCCCTATCTTTCATCGAGCGTAAAAAAATACGGCTTTGACATGGGGAAGGCGCCCATTCCCGTCGTGCCGGCCGCGCATTACATGTGCGGCGGCATAGCGGTGGATGAGAACGCCGCAACGGATATCAAAAATCTTTTCGCCGCGGGAGAGAACGCCTGCACGGGGCTTCACGGTGCCAACCGCCTGGCTTCCAATTCTCTCGCCGAGGCCATGGTGTTCGCGCACAGGGCGGCCTCTTCGCTTGCGGCGGTCGCAAGGATGAAAAAAAAGATCCCGAAAATAGCTCTCTGGAAAACTTACGGCGCGCGTCCCTCGGATGAGGCGGTGGTCATATCGCAGAACTGGGATGAGATACGCCGCTTTATGTGGAATTATGTGGGGATAGTCAGGAGCATGAAGCGCCTCGTCCGGGCGAGAAACAGGATAAAGAACATCCTTGAGGAGATAGAGGATTACTACTGGAATTTTCTCGTCACGCGCGACCTCATAGAGCTGCGCAACATAGCGCAGGTGGCGGATATCACCATTGAATCGGCCCTATCAAGGAAGGAATCCAGAGGCACCCATTATATGATAGATTATCCAGACGCGCCGAAGCCAGGATTCAGGAAAGACAGCGTCGTTAAAAAAATAAGAGGGAAGGTTTTTGTCTTATGAAAAAAAACCGTGACGAGATCGTCATAGTCCGCGCCCGCACCCATAATCTGAAAGGCATCAATCTGAATATCCCGAAAAACAGTTTTGTCGTCATCTGCGGCCTTTCGGGTTCGGGGAAGTCCTCGCTGGCCTTTGACACCCTCTACGCCGAGGGCCAGAGGCGTTATGTGGAATCCCTTTCCTCTTACGCGAGGCAGTTCTTAGAACAACTCCAGAAGCCGGATGTGGAGAGCATAAGCAACCTTTCCCCCGCCATAGCGATAGAGGAAAAGGGCGGCTCGGCCAATCCCCGGTCGACGGTGGCCACCACCACCGAAATACATGATTTTATGAGGGTGCTTTTCGCCCGCGCGGGAATACCTCACTGCCCGAAATGCGGCAGGGTGATAAAAGGTTCCTCCCCCGACGAGATCATCAGCGATATACTTTCCTCCCACGAGGGCAAAGAGATAGAGCTGCGCTCGAATGTCATAAGCGGCCAGAAGGGTTCTTTCGCGGAACTTTTTTTGAAGCTGAGAAAAGAGGGTTTTGCGTCCGTCCTGGTCGACGGGATTGTCCGGGATCTTGACGGCGAAATAGAACTGGATAAAAAAAAGAAGCACGATATCAGCGTGATAATAGACAGGTTCCGCGCGGGTAAAGAACGCCTGACCGATTCTCTCAATGCGGCTCTCGCTCTGTCGGGAGGCGTGTGCGAACTCCTCGTGGGAAAAATGGTGAAAGTTTACAGCGTCCATCACGCCTGTGTGTTTTGCGGTTTGAGCATCAAGGATCTCTCGCCGCGGGCTTTCTCCTTCAACAGCCCCTACGGGGCCTGTCCCGAGTGTACGGGGCTGGGTGAGGTGATGACGGTTGACGAGGATCTTGCCGTCAACGCGGATTGCAGCCTTTCCGAAGGCGCGCTCATCCCGTGGTTTTCGCCGATAACGACCCGCACTCACAGATGGGTGCATGCCGCCCACGGATATTATCAGGGAAAACTTGAGGAAGCCTGCGGGATCATGAAAATACCCATGGGCGTGAAATGGAATAAACTGAGCAAACAGCAGAGGGATTTTGTGCTTCACGGATCTGTGCCGCTCGCGAAATCCGCCTCACCCTACAAAGGTCTTGTCACATCCCTCAAAGAAAGATTCTCTTCCACGGAATCGGATTTCGTCAGGGATGAGATAGCGCGTCTCTATATGAGGAAAAAGATATGCCCTCTCTGTTCGGGTAAAAGACTCAAGGATGAGATCCTCGCCGTAAAAATAGGAGGAAAATCTATCGCGGACATCTGCGATATGCCGGTGTCCGAGGTGATAAAATTTTTCTCGTCGCTTTCTTTTTCCGGCTCGTCCGCGAAAATAGCCGCACCGCTCCTTAAAGAAATAAACTCTCGCCTCAGCTTTATTTCCGGCGTGGGTCTGGATTATCTCACGCTTTCGCGTTCAACGAGGACGCTCTCACGCGGAGAGGCCCAGAGGATAAGGCTGGCCACGCAGATAGGCTCGGGCCTGTCGGGGGTGCTTTATGTTCTGGACGAGCCCACGATAGGCCTGCATCAGAAGGATATACACGCCCTCATGGCTAATCTCATGAAACTGAAAGAGACAGGCAACAGCGTCTGCGTGGTTGAGCATGAGGAGGCCGTTATGCTCGCTGCCGACTGGATAATAGAGCTCGGCCCCGGCGCGGGAGCGCTTGGCGGCGAGGTCGTGTTTGAGGGAACGCCTTCGCAGATGCTCAAAAGCGGAAAATCCCTGACGGGAAAATACCTCAGGAATCCTCTGTCCGTTAAAAAAATAAAAAAACAGAACAAAGGTTTTATCAGGATAAAAGGAGCCTCTCAGTTCAATCTCAAAAAAATAGATGTTGATATACCCATGGGGGTTTTAACCTGCGTCACCGGGGTGTCGGGCTCGGGCAAATCCACGCTGATAGAGGATATACTGATGAATGCGCTGAGGAAAAAACTTTACGGCGGCAGGGAGGAGCCAGGCCTCCACACCGGCATAGAAGGCTTTGAGAAAATAGACAAGGCCCTTGTTATAGACCAGTCGCCCATAGGCCGGACGCCGCGCTCAAATCCAGTGACATACACAAAGGCATGGGACGAGATAAGGGCTCTTTTCGCCGCGATGCCGCTTGCCAGATCACGCGGGTACAAGTCCGGTCAGTTCAGTTTTAACGTGAAATCAGGGCGCTGCGGCGCCTGTGGAGGCGACGGTCTCATAAAAGTGGAAATGAATTTCCTGCCGGATGTTTATGTCAAATGCGATGTCTGCGAAGGCCGCCGCTACAGCGGCGAGACGCTGGAAGTGACATTCAAGGGCCAGAACATACACGATGTGCTGGAGATGAGCGTCAATCAGGCGGGGGATTTTTTCTCAGCCCACAAAAAGATCATGAGCAAACTGAAAATGCTCCAGGATGTGGGGCTGGGTTACCTCAAGCTCGGACAGAGCGCCACCACGCTTTCCGGCGGCGAAGCCCAGAGGGTGAAACTTTCGCGGGAGCTGGCCAAGTCCGCCACGGGCAGGACTCTCTACTTTCTGGACGAGCCCACGACGGGACTGCATTTCGCCGACATCGAGAAGCTTCTCGGAGTCCTGCACGGCCTCACAGCGAAGGGAAACACCGTCGTTGTCATAGAACACAACATGGATGTGATAAAAACGGCGGACTGGGTCATCGATCTCGGCCCGGGCGGCGGGGATTTCGGCGGCCGTCTTCTTTTCCAGGGCACGCCGGAGGATATTGTTTCCTGCGGACGGTCTTTTACCGGCCAATACCTCAAGAAAAAGGGAAAAAGGGAAGGGGAAAAAAGGATGTCATACAGATGAGCGGGGGATTGCTGATCGAGTTCATCCTGCTGTTTTCGTCCTTCGCGTACATAGGGGTTTTTCTGCTCCTGATACTTTCGGGCTGCGGGTTTCCGCTTCCCGAGGAGATAACGCTGATAATGGCCGGTTTCCTGACGAGCCAGGAGATAGTCCACATCGCGCCGATGTTTTTTTTCTGTTTCATGGGGGCATTTATAAGCGATATGGTT
>VMTH01000116.1 GCA_013791745.1 Candidatus Omnitrophota bacterium | reverse complement strand
GATCATTATCTATGGTTTTGGGGATGTGGAAACAGCGCAGCTCGTAATTTTTTCTACGCGCCTCGCTGTTTATTATGTGCACCGTCTCGGCCGAATCATTGCCGCCTATGTAGAAGAAGTATCTCACACCGTATTTGTGCAGAACGCCGAATATTTTTTTACAATCGTCCGCTGTGGGTTTTTTCCTGACCGTACCCAGAGCCGAAGAGGGCGTGGCGGCGATCTTCAAAAGATTTTCTTTTGTTTCCTTTCCCAGGTTTACAAGATCCTCCTCAAGGATGCCCTTTATGCCGTGCACAGCGCCGAGGATAGATCTTATCTCTTTGTGCTTTTTAGCTTCAAGGACGGCTCCTGCAAGGCTCTGGTTTATCACCATCGACGGCCCGCCGCTCTGCGCTATCAGCATATTACCGGAAACGTTCTTTTTCATATCAGCCCCCCTGCCTTTAAGTTTTGAATTCGCCCATCTGTCTGAATTTTTTATACCTGTGTTCTGAATAATTCCTTTTTTTACTGATGGCCTCAAGAGCCGCGGCCATACTCTTTGAGAGGATCTCAAACTGTTTCGGCGGATTGAGGTGCGCACCGCCCATGGGCTCGGAGACGATCTCATCTATCACGCCCAGCTTCAGAAGGTCCTGCGCGGTGAGTTTGAGGACCTTCGCGGCTTCTTCCGCCTTGGAAGCGTCCCTGAAAAGGATTGACGCGCAGCCCTCGGGAGATATAACCGAATACACGGAATTGGCCAGCATCATCATGTGATTGCTCACGCCCAGAGCCAGAGCCCCGCCGGAGCCGCCCTCGCCTATGACAACGGAAATCACGGGGATCTGCAATTGCATCATATCTTCAAGATTCACGGCTATGGCCCTTGCCTGACCTCTCTCCTCGGCGCCGATGCCCGGATACGCGCCGGGCGTGTCAATAAATGTGAAGAGGGGAAGCGAGAATTTTTCGGCGAGTTTCATTATTCTAAGGGCTTTACGGTATCCTTCCGGCTGGGGCATGCCGAAATTGCGTTTTAATTTTTCGGCTGTTGTTTTCCCTTTCTCCTGGCCTATGACGGCGCATCTGATCCCGTTGAACTCGGCGAGGCCGCCGATTATAGCGGCGTCATCGGCGAACAATCTGTCGCCGTGAAGTTCAATAAAATTCGTGAACATGCCAGCGAGATAGTCGGTGAAAAGCGGCCTCAGCGGATGGCGGGCCAGCTGTACCCTCTGGAAAGGGCTGAGATTCGTGAAAATCTTGCGGCGTGTTTTTGAAAGTTTTTCCTTTAGGGAAGCTATTCCCTTTTCGTTTTTAATCGGGTTGACTTCAAGGCCCTTGATTTTTTTCTCTATCTTTAACAGCGGTTTTTCAAATTCAGGCGAAAGCTCGCTCATTGTTCTTTTAGAATGCCCCTTTGTAAAGTATGGAAAAAGTCCGCTGCTGCTGCTTATCAAGTTCTATGCGGCCGGCTTCGGAGATGTTCTCAAAAGACAGCATGAACTGCAGCCCGTCGACAACCTCATATTTCGCCCCGGCGTTCATACGGCAGAGATTCCGCCCCTGGCCCAGGTTAACAGCCTCATAATAGAAACCGACCCTTGACGGCGTGTAGTTGAATCCGGCGAAACCGCCGAGTTTATCCATGAAGTCGTGGTCAGGGTCACGATCTTTGTTATTGTAGTTCGTGACGCCTGTCAGATAGAGATTCGGCAGGATGAACTCTTTGGACATGACAAGAAAAGCTCCGAGCGCCTGTCTTGAGTATTCTCTCCTTGATGCGTCCCATTCATAACCCTGCGCGTCATAGCCCAGGGCCATCGCCGGCATGAGAACGCTTTCTCTGAAAAGATCGAGCTTAAGATATAGAGCGGGGTCACGCCCGTGTACCGTCTCAGAACCTATGAGATTGGCGATGTCCCAGGAAAATCCCACGTTCATTCCCTGCAGCACCCCGAAGACGGAGCGGGTCAGCATGCCCCCGTAGTTATAAACCCGGAACGACATATTGTACTCGCCGTAATTGAGGCACTCGCCGCTGGGTATGTATATGATGCGCTCGGAATTTCCGGCGGCATCACTGCTCTGAGGAGCTCCTAAAAACATCAGCGCGATAAAAGAACCTAAAAACAATTTATTTTTCATAATAGTCACCTCCATATTTTTCAATTCTATAAATATACTCGCCAAGAGTAAAGGATTAGCCCGCTGCGAGGCGCAGGCATTTCGTTATTTATAAATCGCTGTTAATTTATTAGAATGCTTTTATGCTAGTAAAAGATGTTATGATCCGTGACGCGATAACCGTTACGCGTTCAACCAATCTGAGAGAGCTTCTTGAGATATTCACGAAGTTTCACACTTCCCCGCTTCTGCCCGTAGTTGACCGCGACCGTGTTTTTCTCGGCGCCATAAAGCTGAAAGATGTGATAGAGCCTTTCTGCAGCATCCCTTCCCGCATGATGAGAACGGCAAAGTACGCTTCCGGCGGGAGCTTCATGATCAACGAACTCCAGTATATAAATATCCCGCCCGATTCGGGGACACTCTTTCTCGTTGACGATCTATATTCAAAAAAAATAATAACTATACAGGAGGACGAAACAATATCTTCCGCGGAGCAGATGATGGATCTTAACCGGATAGGGACAATTCCGGTTTTGAAAGGCCCGACATTTGCCGGGATGCTCACAAAATTCGATATTGTAATCGGCATTCTGAAAGAAAAAGGTATCATCTGAGTCCTTAAATGCACATTTTATTCAGTCTCGGCCTGGTGCTTATCGGCGCGTGGTTTTCCGGCAAAATCATCAAACTGATAAATCTTCCCCTCGTGACGGCTTACATAATCTTCGGAATAATAGCGGGGCCCTTCGCGATGAATATTGTGCACGGCAATCTGATAACCGTTTCCCCCCTCGTTTCAAGTGTCGGACTCGGTCTCATAGCTTTCAATATAGGCCAGAATTTCATATGGAGCGACATAAAGAGAATGGGCAAAATGGTGGCGCTGATATCGCTGTTTGAGGCTCTGGGCGCGTATTTTATGGTGATGCTCGCGGCCAGATATTTTCTCTCAATGGCATGGGCGCCCGCCATGTGCCTCGGGGCTCTGGCTTCCGCGACGGCCCCTGCGGCCACCATGATGGTTATAAAAGAGTACCGCGCGAGCGGCCTCTTCACCAGCACTCTGCTGGGCATCGTGGCTTTTGACGACGCCGTGTGCCTTATAATAATATCCATATCCCTCGCTATGGTAAACACGATGGCTATTATGGGCGCCGGGAACGCGGCTGTGAGCCATGCTCTGCTGTTTTCCCTGGGCAGCATAGGCGGCGCCTTGCTGACAGGAATCGTCCTGACTCTCCTCATCAAAAAAATCGCGCCTTTCGTCATCACGCGCGAAAATCTTCTGATTTTCATGCTCGCCTTTCTTTTCATCGGCATAGGCGTCTCCGAAATGCTCAAAATACCGCTTCTTCTGACATGCATGGTCATGGGGGCGGTTCTGGCCAACATATCCCATGAAACGAAATTTTTTGATGTCCTGCATGAAGTTGACGCGCCCGTCTACCTGCTGTTCTTTGTTTTCTCGGGGGCCAACCTGAAAATTAGCGCCATCACATCTGTGGGAGCTGTGGCGGCGGTTTATTTCATTGTGAGAGTCTTCGGTAAATTTGCCGGCGCGTATATAGGGGGCGTTCTGTCCCATGCGCCCGCGAGAATTAAAAAATATATGTGGCTCGGCCTGGTGCCTCAGGCCGGTGTGGCGCTGGGCGCGGCGCTCATGGTCAGAGACCAGCTCCCGCTGTATGGGGAAATGATCTTTACCACCATCGTCACCACCACTGTCGCTTATGAGCTGGTGGGGCCGCTGTGCACGAAACTGGCGCTCAGAAAATCCGGCGAGATAAGTTAGAGACCCGAAGCCGCCGCGGCGTCAAATCCGTCCTGCATGGCCTCTTCCATTGTCGAGTATTTCCATCCGCCGAAACGCCCGGTAGAGATTATGCCGCAGGATGTGAGAAAATCCTGAATTTCGGCAAGGGCTTTTTCACGCGCCATATCGTAGATGACATAAGCGTAGGGGATATCAATGTTTTTCCTGACAAGGATTTCATCGGATGCGATGTTAAGGAATTTCATGACAGACGCTTCGGATATTTTTTTTCTTTCCGAGCGGTAGGAACTTTCAATATAAATGGTTGAGAATTTATCCGGCACGGCGCTAAAATTTGATAAAAACCCCAATCGATAAAAAGGTATTTTCCCGTGCGGAAAATATATCCAGTGCCCCAGTGTTGAGAAATTTTTCTTAACGGCTATGTTCATGTTGTAAACACTTGTCCATTTGAGTTTTTTGGCCATGCTGTTCAGCGGGCCGCCCTTGAGATAATGAAGAAGTTCCGGGAGGGGGATCGTTGAGATCAGCGTGTCATAGGACATATTGCCGCCCTCAAAAAAGATCTTTTTTTTCAGGCAATCTATTTGCCTGACGGAGGCGTTAAACACTATGTT
>VMTH01000115.1 GCA_013791745.1 Candidatus Omnitrophota bacterium | reverse complement strand
GATAAGGTATGTCGCCGAGCCTGATCTTCGGCCCCTTTATGTCGTATATGACAAAAGGCCCGTTTTTTATCTTACGCGCCGACCTGATGATCTCCTCATGCTGCCTCAGAGAGCCGTGAGAGCTGTTTATCCGGACGCCCGCCATGCCGGCTCCGGCAAGCTCCCTGATCTTTTTCACAGTCGGCGGCCCTATCGTTGCTATTATCTGCGTTCCGTCCATGAAGATATGTTATAAAATATCCGGCCTTTATTCCATCTCATAACTGAATAACTGAAAGCCCGGCACCGTCTTCGGCACCGTCTTCTCCTTCAAGACGATTCAGAGCCGTCCCGCGAAAAAGCGCCTGCGGGAGCTATTTTATATGGGGCGCTTACCAGGTCGTTTATGAAATAGCCGGCCGGGCGGCCGTATATTTCCATAAACCTGATCAGATGGAGTACACGGATGCGCCTCTGGCCGGATTCAATTTTGGATATAAAAGACTGCGTTTTCCCGAATTTCCGCGCGGCGGCATGCTGATCAAGGCCGGCGCTCACGCGGGCATCCCGCAGCCGCTTCGCCAGATAACGAAGCTTTTTTGAATATAATGTTGTTTCTTTCATAAATTACCTATTTGCCAGATCATCGCTGGTACTATATTGTACCTTACAGTAAGCGATATGCCAAAAAAGAATGTAACTTTTGGCACTATAAAGCGCTCGTCCATAATATTGTTTCTTTCATAAATTGCCTATTGCCAGATCATCGCGAGTTATTGTATATTGCAGTAAGCGATATGCCAAAAGAGAATATCCCTTTTATCGGGCACTATAAAGCGCTCGTCGTGGATGACGCACGCGCTATACTGGCTATAATGGAACAGCTCATCGGCCTCTCAGGGGGCCGCGCTTACACCGCCGCTACAGAGGAACAGGCCCTGGCTCTCTCGGACAAACACGAATTCGACATAGTGATACTGGACCACATTTTAGAAGAAACGACCGGGCTGGAACTTCTGGTAAAACTGCGCGCCAAACGCCCTCTATTAAAGGCGATCCTCATATCAGCGTCTTTTTGCCCCTCCGAAGAAGAGATCAGATCCTATAAGTTCAGCGCCTTTCTAAAAAAACCTTTTGATCTGACGGAAATGATCATGGCTGTTAAAAAAACGCTGGGCAGATAAACCTTAGAAAATCTTTCTTGCCTGATAAGCCCTAACGCAGTTTTTTGAAAAGTTCTTTCGCCTTGTCTTTTACTTTATCGGACTCTTTATCCTGTATCTCTTTCTTTCTGCCGTCAAGTTTTTTTTCATAGGACTCCGTGATTTTATCATAAGACTGCGCCTTGCCGGAGATCCCGTTTATTTTTGACTCATAAGGGTCTTTAAAAGAGTCCAGGCGCTCGTTGGCGTCTTTCTCGTATCCGCCCATATACGCGTCAAAGCGTTCCCGCGCTTTTTTCTGCGACGAGGCCATTTCAGAGCCGATGCGCTCTTTCACCTTTTTTGAGAGGACATTGTCAAGATTGGACGAGAATTTCCCCGCGCCGCCTATGATCATCTTCCCCTCTATGACGAGTTCCGGAGTCGTCCTCACGGCGTCTATGACAATGCCCGTGACAAGATCCTTTTCATCCCCGCTCACTTTCATATTCCTGATCCTGATATTCAAATTAACTTCGGCCTTGGAGGAAGCCGGCGCAAAATAATCAAGGTCGATGTCATAAATACCGCTGAAACTGTCCAGCTTAACATAGGGTATGGCTCCTCCCACATCGTCCAGCGGAAAATCACTGCCCCTGAAAAACACCTTGCTCTTTTCCTCGCCCGGAATCCTGTTGTCTATAACGCCGGAAATTTTTATGCCGCCTTTATCCTGTCTGCCTTCAAGCCTGAAAGTAGCAGGATTTTTTGATTTTTCCGGAGCTGTTCTGAAATTAACCAGCTCCCCCTCAAGAGAAAGCTCCTCTTTCTTCACCGAAACATCCGCGTGCTTAAGGTGGAATTTGGGAAACAGCATGGATTTGAAAACCACATCGCGGCCTTTGAACTTCTGCTTTTTCGGTTTCGGCGGGGCTTTTTTCTTTTCCTGTTCTTTCATCTTCGCCATCACTTCCACGCCCTTCTCTATGTACTGCGCGAAACTACCCGTCTTCTTGTAAAGTATCCCCGAGAGAATATCCTGCGTGAAACTCTGGAACTGGCTTCCCGCTGGCACATTGAGCTGTGCGGAAACAAGCTTCCAGTCCGCTTCCCGTGCAGCGGCGATGTCTTTTTTCAGCTTCTGCACGGCTTTTTTATCGCTCTCAAATTCCTGTTTGACGATCTTCGCGGCGCTGACGGCGCTTTTTATTTCTTTTGAGTTATCTCTCAGCGTTTTGAGGGCCGAGGCGATCTCGCTTACGGTCTCAAGTTTTGCCGTGTCTATTTTTTTGATCTCTTCGGCGGCGGCCTCGGCCTTTTTCAGATCAGCGGAAACAGCGTCCAGTTTCGGTTCCCATTTGTTTTTGAGGTCTTCCGACTTTGCTTTGGCATCTTCGGCGAGCTTAGGGCTCTTGAACATATCTTTCTGCTTTTCAAAATAATCGCCGCCAAGTGATTTTATATCGTCGCCCGCCAGGAGAGGTTTTCTTTCCGGCGCGCCTTCTTCGGCTTTCTTTACCGCCTTCTTTTCCGCTTTAGGGGCGGGCCCGGCTTTTTTAAGAGCGCCGGATGTTTTCCTCGGCGTGCCCCATGATATGTCTTTTATGGAAGCTTCCTCTATCACCAATCTCTGCATGAGCAGCGCTTTGACGGGGGTGTCCATGACCATGCCGCCCGCCTCAAAAAGATTGAACATGGGATTGTCCGCGTCGGCCACGCGGATGCGGCCTATCTTCACCCTGCCCTTGATGAGGCTTATATCAACGCCGCTGACTTCCGCGCGGGCGTTAAAAATTTTTTCCATTACTTTTTCCATGCCTTTCGCGGCCACAGCGTCCATGCCAAAGGCATAAAAGGCCGCGAAGCCGCCGAAGATCACAAGCAGAGGGATGAAGAATTTCCAGCGCATCAGAGTGCATCCCTCACGCTGTTGGCCTTGTCGTAGAGCTTGATGATCTTGCCCACAAGAGGCAGTTTCATAAAAGTTTTGAATAATTTTGTCTCGGCCAGTTTATCCCGCACGCCACTGCGGTAACCCCTCACCATCGCGCGGAAAACAAAAAACGCGGGGACAAAAAGTATTAACGAGATCAGCGTCGTGCCCATGACAACGGTGTTGTAATATCGGGTGAACGGCACAATGGCTATGTTGTAAAGGCCTGTGAAAAAATTCTCAAGGCCGGGGTTTGTGAGGACGGTGTATCCGGCGCTGTCAAAGACGGGGCCCAAAGCCATGCCGACGAGCTTGAATACCGCCGTAAAGACGGCGCCCGTCGCGAGATTGGAGTTTGTCACATACATCAGTATGAGTATCACCCACCAGTGCAGAGCCGAAACCGGAATAATGCCCAGTACCAGCCCGAACGTCATTCCCAGCGCGACCTGCCCCGCCGCGGCGTTGGAATTCAGGGCTTTAAGAAATTTAAAAAAATATTTAATAATCAGCATGGTCGTATTATAGCAAAATCCCTTAAATCCCCGCAAATACGATTCTCTCAGCCATCCCTAACCGCCTTTTTTCTTCGGCACTTTCCTTGAACTTATTTTATTCTCTATTCGCTTTAATTCCCTATCATCCGCCAGAATTTCCGTTTGCGCTTCCAGTCCCAGTCGCCGGGCATTGAATTTTTCATACTGCTTCAGGGCAAGTTCATCCGCCACTTCCTTCGCCACTTTTCCGGGATGTTCAAGTATATCCCGCTCGTTGAATTTAAGAAAAGCGTTGAGCTTTTCCCGCCATTCGCGCATAAATATCTGTTTTCGGCGACGCGCCTGGTCTTCCGCATAATCAAGATACATACTGACTATCCGGTTCAGCTGACTCAGCTCGTTTTCGTTCAAATAATTTTTGGCAATAGTGACATCACCTGCCCTGACTTTGCCACCCTTCCAGGAAGTAAGCCCCATATCGGGTTTTGAAGCGTCCGCCCGATCAGCTATCAGTTCCGCCGCAGTTTTCCCGGAAACGGCATAATGAAGTTTATTCTGAACAATCCTGAAAAATTCCAGCGTCTCCTTCGCCTGCGGGTTGTAGTCAACGGCCAGTTTATATATATCGCGTATTTTCTGATAAAAGCGTTTTTCACTCGAGCGGATATCGCGAATACGTTCGAGAAGTTCATCAAAATAATCCGATCCAACATTTACGCCGCGTTTAAGCCGCTCATCATCCATCAAAAAGCCTTTAATCAGATACTCATTAAGCCTTTCCGTAGCCCAGATACGAAACTGTGTTCCCCGTGCTGAATTAACACGGTAACCGACGGCAATTACAGCGGGAAGGTTGTAAAATTTTCTTTTTCTGTTTACCTGTCTTACGCCCTCTGTTTGAACTTGTAAGCATTCCTTACAAGTTGCCTTTTCAGCCAGCTCCCCTTCCCCGTATATTGCCTTCAAATGAATAGTTATATTTTGAGGAGTTGTCTGAAAGAGTTCCGCCATAGCCGCCTGGGTCAACCAGAGCGTTTCATCTTCAAGCAGTACTTCGAGTTTTGTCCGGCCATCTTCCGTCTGATATAAAATGATCTCCTGACGGCTACTTTCCTTTTTCAGTTTTTTCATATTTGGCCTTTCCATTATATATGCGGTTGCTGAAGCCGGATAATACGGCAAAAGCAAACACCCATCCATCTGCTTCTAACTAATTGATATCGACCTTATTAAACCTTGCTCGAACCCATTTCGAGAATAGTTTATAAGATTCCCTTCACTTAAAGAGATTGTATTATTTTGCATGGAATAAATCAATTTCATTTTTCATTTTGTCATTGCGAGGAGCGGAGCGACGTGGCAATCTTATTATACTCCCAAGGCTCGCCCACAATGCCCGCATGAAGCGGGCAAGCGGGCTCGCACTTGCTCGCCATCGCTCGGCGCCTCCGACTATCCGTCCGATCATCGTCCGGATTCTCCGGCGCCTCGCT
>VMTH01000114.1 GCA_013791745.1 Candidatus Omnitrophota bacterium | reverse complement strand
TACATACGCTTTCCAGGCGTACACCTTAAGCCGCTCGGTCACCTCTCCATTAAATATTTTTAATTCTAATTTTTTAAACGGTTTTTGGCAATTAGCAACCGTCCCCAATACCCTTATTTTACAAGCCCGGTATCTTTCAAAAATCGTGACGGCATATGATAAACCCACCTGCCCCACAGACGCCGGCTCATAGATGCCGTGAGGTTAAGCACTTCTTTCGCTCTCGTCATTCCGACGTAACAAAGCCTGCGCTCCTCCTCCATCTCGTCCACATCGCCGAGGCCGTCGCCGTACGGAAGGAGCCCCTCCTCCATACCCGTCAAAAAAACAACAGGAAACTCCAGACCCTTGCACAGATGCAGCGTCATCAGACTCACCCCTGCCTCATCAAAATTCTTACCGTCCCTCTCCCTGATAAGCGATATGTCGTAAAGAAAATCCCTTATGCTCTGGCCGGACTCCTCCTCGTGGGAGCGCACGGCGTTGACGAGCTCCTGAAGGTTCTGAATACGGTCCTTGGCGTCAAAATTCCCCGATGCCTCAAGCAGCGGCACATAACCGGACTCATCCAGCACTCTTTTGACGAATTCAAAACCCTGCATGGAATCCATCATCTCATGCCACCTGAGCACATTTCCGGAGAAATTCTTCAGCCTGTTCTTTGTCGCGGCGCTGACAGGGCCGTCTTCTATCAACTCTTTCAAAGCGTCAAATAAACTTAACCCCTTTTCTGAAGCAATCCTTGAAAGAGCCTCCATACCCTTTGTTTTCTTCCCCATTCCGCGCGAGGGAATGTTGATTATCCTGCTGAGGTGCCAGTCATCGTGGCGGTTCAGTATCACATAAAGATAAGCGAGAGCGTCCTTGATCTCCTTCCTCTCATAGAAACCCGTGCCGCCTATGATCTTGTAGGGTATGCCGCACCGCCTGAAAGTTTCCTCAAATATCCGCGACTGCGCGTTGGTCCTGTAAAAAATCGCGATATCGCTGTAATCATAATTAGAATCGGTGTAATTCCTTATTTCTTCGGCTATGCCCTTGGCCTCGGAAATATCGCGGCTGAACATCGCCACTCTCACATCTTCGCCGCCCTCTTTCCTCGTCCACAATTTTTTCACCCGCCTTGTCGAGGCCTCGTTTATGACGGCCGTGGCGGCGTTGAGTATATGGGCCGTGGAGCGGTAATTCTCCTCAAGCGTGACGACCGCGCAGTCGGGCCAGTCCTTCTCAAAATTCTTTATGTTGTCCACATTGGCCCCGCGCCAGGAATATATCGCCTGATCGTCATCCCCCACAACGCAGAGATTCCTGCTCTTTTTGGCAAGTTCCTTGACGAGGAAGTACTGCGCGTAATTCGTGTCCTGATATTCGTCCACGAGTATGTGGCTGAACTGCTCCTGATATCTGAGAAGGGCGTCGGGATGCTCCTTGAAAAATATTATCAGATCCAGCAGCAGGTCGCTGAAATCCTTCGCGTTGTTTTTCTTCAATTCCTTCTGATAGGCCCTGTACACCTCGATGAGACCCCCGACGGAGCCGTCCTCAAAAAGAGTGTAGAGAGAGGGGCTCTGCGAATCCATGAGCTTCCCTTTGGCTATGTCAATGTAGTAAAGCGCCGTCCGGGGTTTTATTTTTTCATCCAGCCCCTGTTCTTTCAGTATCTGTTTCATGAGATTCCGCTGGTCGGTCTCGTCAAAAATACTGAAGTCCCATTGCAAACCGTAAACCTGGTATTCAATCCTCAGCACCCTCAGAGCGAAAGAATGAAAGGTGGAGACCCACAGCGTGCCGGCCCCATCCCCGACGAGATTCAGCACCCTTTCCTTCATCTCTCCGGCGGCCTTGTTGGTAAAGGTGACGGCGAGTATTTTTTCCGGGGGCACACCCCGCGCGACGAGATTGGCTATCCTGTAGGTGATGACCCTGGTCTTCCCCGTGCCAGCTCCGGCAAGGACAAGGACGGGGCCTTCGGTGTGCTCGACAGCGGCCAGCTGCCCGGGATTCAGGTTATCCCCAAGATTCAGAGGCCTCATCTGGAAAGCAGAAAAACCGTTTCCATAAAAGGCGTGTTGGGGAACATGTCAAAGGGTATTGCCCTTGTTACTTTGTAGCCGTATTTCCCGAACTCAATGAGGTTCTGGACGCCGGTCTCTATCTTGCATGAGAAAAACAGTATCTTATTTATGTCCTTCAACGCGACTCTTCTTATGGCTTTTTTGCTCATGCCGGACCTCGGCGGATCCAGGATGGCGTAATCAAAACTCTTACGGCGTATCAGCGCCAGGGCGGTTTTCACGTCGCCGCATATGGGCTCGGCGTTTTCTATTCCGTTTGAGGAGAGATTTTTTTTCATTATCTCCACCGACTCGTTCTGGAGCTCTATGCTGTAAAGGTATTTGATGTTTCTGGCTATATAAAGCCCCATACCTCCGGAGCCGCTGTAAAGGTCAAGCACATATTCGTCGCCTGTGAGATCCATCATCTCGCGGGCCTTCCCGTACATCATCGCGCTCATCATAGTGTTGGGCTGGAAAAAAGATTCGGGAGAGATCAGGAAAGAGGTGCCGTCCATATTCTCGGCGAGGTATTCCTTTCCGCTCAAAAGAAAAAGTTTTTCGCAGTCGGCAATGTCGGACAGCCGCGAGTTGATGCCGTAATAAACGCTTTTGATAAAAGGAAATTCCTCAAAGATCTTCGCGAACTCCCCCGCTTTAGCGAACTCTCCGGCGGTGACAAGGATTATCATCATCTCGTCGGCGGTCTTGGAACACCGCACCTTCAAATGGCGCAGAAAACCCGCGTGCGTTTTCGGATCATAGGGCTCAAGAGCCTCTGCTTTGGCGTATTCCCGCACCTTATCCAGCACCCCGCCTATGCGCCTGTCAAAAAGAAGACAGCGCGTGAGATTCTCTATCCTGTGAAAAGAACCCTTGTAATGCTGGCCTATGAGAGGTTCCTCGACTGTTCCGCCGAAAGTGAACTCCATCTTGTTCCTGTAATAGAATTGATCCAGAGCGGGTATCAGCTCTTCTTTTTCGCAATCAACAAAGGGCGCGAGATTCTGTTCAAGTATGGCGCGTTTGTTCGCGAGCTGCTCCTCGTACGGGATGTCCAGCCACGAGCAGCCGCCGCAGCGGCGGAAGTGAGGGCACATCTGTGTGTTGGCGCTATCCATTGTCGTCAAGACCTGACCCCCTTTATTTTTTTGGTAGCGCATACGAGAATCGAACTCGTACTACCGCCTTGAGAGGGCGGCGTCCTAACCGTTAGACGAATGCGCCATTAAATTCAGGCTGATATTTTATTAGATTTTCAGACTTTTAGCAATGGCGGAAATGGTGCCAGGGGTTGACTTTCGATACTTATTGCGGGAGCGGAGCCTGTTTTGCCATTCACATCAGTGCGTTTTTGCTGCCATGAAATCTCATGGACAGTGTTATTATCTGTTTTTAGATCTTACTTTTGCCAATTTAAGCGCTTCAACATCTAATTTATCTTTAGCCCTGCCTGAAGCCTCTTTCTACCCGCACATGAAAGTCCCTTTTTTTGTGATTTTTTTATCCATTTTTTTATGCTTTAAATGTTTGATTGAATAATATTGTTCTTTTAACAATTGAGCGCTGTCTAATCTTTGCTCAGGGGTGAGAGATAAATCAAATTCCGCGGACGCTTTCTCAAGACTCTTAAACGAATCGCATTTACGCGTAGCAAATTTTGGTTTGGCCATTCCAAATAACCCCCTTTTAAGGCGCATTAATTCGACAAACACCGACAGTAAAATATAGCATATCCCCGCTGATAACGCAACGGTATTTTCCGCCGTCCCCCTTTTTTTCTTTTCATTTATTGCCCGATTTGGGTATAACCGCCCGTATATGAAGGTTGCGATATGAAAATACTTGTCATCAGCCGCAGGATCTATTCCGCGGAATACGAACTCATAGACATGCCCTCGGAAAAGGTGCTGGCGGACGAAGCGCATACCTGAGCGGCCGTCCGGAAATGCCGACGGGCACAATCACAGACCGTTCAGCGGGTGGCTTCCAGAAAATCTTTGATGCCTTCGGTGTAAAGTTCCGCGGATTCAAAAAAACAGTTGCGGTGAGTGCCGGATAGTTCGATGAATTTTTTCGGCTCCGGCGCCGCGGCGAAAAGTTTTCGGCCGTGTATGAAGGGCACGACGGTGTCGTCTTTGCTGTGCACGACCAGCACGGGGGACTTCACCTTCAAAAGATAGTCCAGCGTGCTGTATTTGTACCTCAGAAAATATCTCACGGGGATAAAAGGATGGGTTTTTGAAGCGATGTCCTCAACCGAGGTAAAAGCCGTCTCAAGGAAAAGCGCCCGCGGTTTGTGTTCTTTGGCGAGCCACGCGGCTATGGCCCCGCCGAGGGATCTGCCCACTATGATAATGCGGGACGGATGATTTTTTTTCTCTTTTGTGAGCCAGTTCCACGCGGCCTCCGCGTCAAAATATGTCCCTGTCTCGCTCTGCTGTCCAAGGCTCCTGCCGTAACCCCTGTAATCAAAAATAAAAACGCCAAGGCCGATTTCGGTGAACATCCTGACATCTTCAATAAAGTATGAGATGTTATCCGCGTTGCCGTGGCAAAAAAGGATTATTTCACCCCGCTCGCCGGTCGGCGGAAAAAACCAGCCGTTGAGCCTGACGCCGTCGGATGAGTCAAAATATATATCCTCGTATTCCATACCCTTGAGGCCGGGCGTCGTCACGATCTCTTTAGACGGGTAATAAATATACTTTTTCTGAAAAAAAGCCAGCATCAGCATAAAAGCGAAATAACCGGCCGCTGCCAGAAACAGGATGTATTTCAGCGCTCTAAACGCTTTACGCACGGCCATCGAACAGCTCCCTGTTGAGAAAAGGTATGAGCGCCGCGATTATCCCGCTCTCATAAAATTTCTTCCTGTCTATCCTGCCCTTCGTGAAAAAACCCACGGCGCCGTGTTTCTGTTTTGTGTTATGTCCATTCTGTATTTTATCCATCACATCGCCGAGTTCGGTTCCCGCCAAAAGCTCTTTGACGACGGAACCCGGCAGCTCGAACATAGCGGAGCTCCCGAAACCTTTTCTGCCGGCGCTGTCCCTGATGCAGACCCCGCCGAAAGAGAGCCAGCGGCCGTGAAGGTTTATTATTCCGCCCTCAATGCCCGCGAAAAAATCAGCGCCGAGTTTTTTGCTCCTGTTCTTCCTGAAAAGAGCGTCCGCCCTGTTCTCCGCGCCTATGAATGTCTCCGCCCCCACCGGCTGTATCCCCACGCCGCTTTCGACGGAAACGGGCAGCACCCTGACATTTTTATAATAGAGCGCGAAGGATGCACGCACAGACTCTATCTTCACGGGATTGGCCGAGCCGACAAGAACCGTGACGGCGGATTTTTTAAACGGCTCCGCGCTCAAGTTTTTTCTTTCTTCGGCAGGATGAGCGAGCCTATCGCTCCCGCACCGATGATTTTCACTATTCCGCCCGGAACAAAAGGCAGAACGCCTTTCGCCAGAGTTTCCGTAAAACCGTAATTCATCAGCGCCGAAAGATAAATAGCGCCGCAAAGGTATATAACCGCGATAGAGGCCGCCATTATCACAAACTGGGGAATGAGTTTACGGTTAGCGGCGGAGATGTCGGAGAGATAACCCGAAACAATGGGTGCGAGTATGAAACCTATCAGATAACCTCCCGTCGGCCCGAGAAGATAAGCCGCGCTTCCGGATGCCCCGCCCGCGAACCACGGCGTGCCCGCTATTCCGGCGCCCACATACATGAGCTGGCTCAAAGCACCGAAAACTGGCCCGCAGACGATGCCGCTCAAAAGAACGCCCATCGTCTGTCCCGTCACGGGAACGGGGGTAAAGGGGAGCTGTATCCTTATCAGGGCCAGAAGCCCGGTGACAACAGCCATCCCTCCCGCGAGAGCAAGGCGTTTCGCGAAAGCGCTCCCCCTGCTCCAAACATAAAAATTATACCTGGCATCCTCAAAACGCCCGTAAACAACAGCTGTATTCATATCTCATCCCTCCTGTCTGCCTCTTCCAAAATCCTGCGTAAATTTTATTATATAAGCGCCCAAAGGTCAATTGTACGCTATTTCAGACAGACGGACACATTCTTCCCCATATAACTGAAAGCCCGGCACCATTAAAAGTCGCAACCGGACAGACCCGGCTCCCCACGCATCGTTCTCATCTCGTCAAGCGTTTTCGCCGTGACGGGTATGCCTGTCTTTTTGCGTTTCTGCTATGCGAGAGGCTCAGTTTCTCCGTCGGACTGTCCGGGCTTGGCCGGTTTTGAAGCTTCCATTTTTTCAACCCAGCTTTTTATCGCGTCAAAATTCTCCACGATTTTCTTTGCCTTGCTGATGCCGAATTGAAAAGGAAAGTGGTCGTTCTCATCTTTTTTCAAAACAATCATCTGATTACCCTTAAACTCGCTGTATTCAACCATAACAATACCTCCATAGCTGCCATCGCCAAAGTCTTCCTCGTTGATTTTAGCACAAGATTTATGCGCTGTCTATTAAAATCTTCGCGCAATCAGCTGAGATATTGACTAAACAGGGCTTTTATTATACCTTCCTTTATCCCCGCGGAGGGGAATTGAAAAAAGGGAGGAATTTATGAAAAATTTAGTTATAGGATTTCTATCGCTGTCACTGCTGACGGTATCTGTTTTCTGCAAAGAGAAAAAGAGTACGCCCGCGGACAAAAGCGCCAGGGAGATCAGCTATCAGCGATTATTTTTAATAACGCGCAGCCTGAATGAGAATCAGGTCATTTACGAGGCGGCTCTGGATGAAGCGGGCTTCTCCATAAAAGACCCTGTAAATATCTATTGGACCATATACGGAAAGAAAGGCACGACAACGGAACCCTTGAACGCGATTGAAAAGAAAATAGGTTATGGGATAGCAATAACAACAACGACGAGGGAAGAAGTTGGGTTCTATGTCAAATCCCTCCCTGAAAACCCGATCAAAGCCGTGATAACGAGAGATGAAGACGAAACCACGGCTCGGGCGCTCATGTATATTAACGGCGAAGAGTCCGTTGTCAGTCAGATATATATTGAATCTAAATCCGCTTTCCCTCTGCCGAAGGTGATATACATAGATATCACAGGCGTTTCACTGAAGACAAACGAAGAAATAACGGAAAGAATCATCCCGAAGAAATAGCGCTGATACGGGGCCACCACCCTACGGCCGTTGGGCGCATTTTGCCGTTACTTTATAAAACTCGCTCGGCACATAAGAGGGATCGTCATCCGCGCCGCCGTCCCACTCTCCGTTAACAATGCATATAATCGCTCCTTTCTGAAAAGCGAATGAGGTACCGTCGGGTCCGTCGGCGGAATAGCTGAGGATCTCATCCCAGCCCTCCTGACGCAGCGTCTCATGCAGAAGGCTGGCGGGATCCCTCGCGCCGTTGAGAGTTTTAAATGACCCTTCAATTATAATTTCGCGTCCTGTTCTTTCACAACCGGCGATATCATCCGTGAAAACACAATCATTAAAGCTGATTTCCGTTCCCGGAACTTCTTTGACGATTTGACTTATTTCAAAACAGGCTTTTAGCGCATCATCCTGCGCGCTCTTTTCGGGTTGAGATATCCCGATTTTTACGGCGCCGGACTGTATCAGCCCTTTCTCAAGAATTCCCGCGATACCATCATAATAATCTTTCTTTATCACGGGATAATGCACGGCGATACGGGGAAATTTTTGCATTTCAGAAAACGACGCCTTATCGCCTGAATAATGTTCAGGGAGATAGATTTCAAAAAGATATGCGCGGCTATCCGGATAATCCACAAAAGAAAGCTGAATAAAACTGCCTTTACCGTCAAGAATAATACCGCATGATGATTGTCCGGCTTTCTTCGCTTTCAGGCAGACAGTTTCCGTCACATTATTTTTTTTGTCCTTTAGCCGGGTTATTGCACGGCCGGGTTTTGGATAACCTTCCGGCAGGATCCGGGATGACGCAAGGCTTTTAATAAGAAAATCACGGATACTGCCGAGCCTCGCCGTCTGCTTCCTGCGCGGCGCGGGGGTAACCAGGACATAATTATGGTGGGGCAGCGCTTCTTCTTTTAATGTGCCCCCACGGCAAATACTGACTGCGATTATCAAAAGCGGAATCACTTTAATGAATTTCATACCCACTTCCCCCCTCTTGTGATTGCAAAGCCTGCTTTATGCCTCAGTCGATCAGGAACCGTCCCTAATTAAAAATTGTAGCCGGTAAGGCCCAGCTCATCACGCATCGTCCTCATCTCGGCTATGGTTTTATCCGTGACGGGGATGCCTGTCTTTTTGCGCTCCTGCCATGCGAGATGTTCCTTTTCTCCGGCGGTGTATATCCTGTCTTGGCCGGGAGCTTTTTTTGACGCGCGGAGAGCGCGGAGAATTCCGCCTGATGTTTTTCTGAAAACCGACGGCTCGACGAAAGAGGATATGTTTATTGCTATAAAAAAATGTCCCAGATGATAGGGAACTTTTTTGCCGTCTTTGATTCCCGAAAGCATTTTAAGGAAGGGCCCGCTCTGAAGAGCCGCCGAAAGTATCTCTACCGCTGTGCAGTAGCCGTAGCCCTTGTAGCCGGCCGTTTCCTCTCCTATTCCGCCCAGAGGCGTAAGCGCCGCAGCGCCGCTGACCAGGTCATCCAGCACGGCGGAAGCATTGGTCTTAGACGAACCGTCATCGCCTATGACCCAGCCTTCCGGCAGTTTTTTGTTGAGGCGGCCGTATGTTTCAACCTTCCCTCTCTGGGCCATGGAAGTGGCGCAGTCAATGACAAAAGGAAATTCCTCGTCGGTGGGGAGGCCTATCGTCAGAGGATTTGTGCCGAGCATGTTCTCCACGCCGAAGGTCGGAGCGACCGATGGCCTGGCGTTGGTACCTGTTATGCCTATCATATCCGACTCCGCGGCCTGCGTGACATAATAACCCGCTATGCCGTAATGGGTGGAGTTTTTAACCGCCACCATGGCCGTGCCGTATTCTCTCGCTTTTTTAAGAGCCATATCCATGGCTTTTTTGGATATGGCGTGTCCCATGCCGTCTTTCCCGTCAAGAAGAGCCGTCGTCGGGCTTTCTTTCAGTATCTCGAAATCGCCGCTTGTTTGCTGCGTCCCCTCTTTTATCCTGTCATAATAAATGTTTTTGAGGCGCGCTATGCCGTGGGAATCTATTCCCCGTTTATCAGCCGCTATAAGAACCCCGGCGCAGAGAGCGGCGTCTTCCTCTTTAACGCCGACACCGATAAAAACATCTTTCATGAATTTTTCCAGCATATCCGCTTTTATCATACTCACGCCATTGTTCATTTTTTCATCCGGCGCGGTTCTTGCTGTTTCTGTAGAAGCCCTCCATCACGGCCACGGGATCCCTGAAACAGCAGAGCATGATCATCGCCGCTATCACGAAAGGTTTATAGCGGGCTTCCCTGTATGTTTCAATGCGGTATTTCTCAAAAACGCCATGCGTCACCTCTCCGGCCTTGCAGTTCAAACCCTGCACGTCGGCAGGCAGACAATGGAGATAAAGAGCTTCCCCGTTTTTGGTGGTGGACATTATTTTTTCATCGCAGAGCCAGTCCTTGTGTTTAGCGTTCTCGGTGAGGCATTTCTTTTCAAGATCCTTGAGGCCCGCCGAATCGTTTTTCTCAAGCAGTTTCGTCCTTTCCTTCATCACGCTGAACGACGCCCAGCTCTTGGGATAGACGATATCCGCGCCCTTGAAAGCGGCTTTCATATCGTGCGAGACCTTGAAAGAACCGCCGGATTGCTTCGCCTGTTTCGCCGACAGATTGACGATATCATCCATCAGCTCATAACCCTCGGGGTGCGCCAGCGTCACATCCATGCCGAACCTGGTCATCAGGGCTATTATCCCCTGCGGCACCGAGAGAGGTTTGCCATAACTCGGAGAATAAGCCCAGCTCATCACTATTTTTTTGCCCTTGAGATTTTTAATGCCGCCGAAATAATTCTGAAGATGCAGGAGGTCCGACATCGTCTGAGTCGGGTGGTCGAGGTCGCTCTGAAGGTTTATGACGGCCGGCCTCATGTTGAGCACCCTCTCATTGAAACCCTCGTCAAGAGCCCCCGCCACTTCCTTCATGAAGGTGTGTCCGCGGCCTATGTACATGTCGTCGCGTATGCCTATGACCTCGCTCAGAAAAGATATCATGTTGGCGGTTTCCCTGACGGTCTCGCCGTGCGCCACCTGAGTTTTCTCGTCGTCAACATCCTCAACGCCAAGGCCCAGCATATTGCAGGCCGATGAGAAAGCGAAACGCGTTCTCGTTGATTTATCGCGGAACTGCGATATGGCGAGGCCCGTCTGAAAAGCGCGCATCGCTACATTATCCCTGTAAAGGAGCTGCATTATCTGCGCCATACTCAGCGTCGCGATCAATTCAGCGTGAGTCTTTTCCCATGTCAGAAGAAAATCCTTTCTGTACATGTCAAAATTCAGCCTGTTCAGATAGTTCAACTCCGACCTGACCTTGAAAATCGGTTCTTTCTCTTTCATGTTATATTCCTCCATAGCGACGGTTTGAGACCTGTCAGCTTTTTAACCCCTTGCAGTATGTTTTCGGAAAAAGCGCGTACCACGCGGCGGCTTTGACAAGATGCTCCACCGGCACCTGATCGTTGACCGAATGCGCGTATTTTTCATTGCCCGGCCCGAATCCCAGCGTCGGTATTTTGAACATTCCCATTGTGGCGATTCCATTCGTTGAGAATATCCACCTGCTCACTTTCGCTTTTTTCCCCAGCGCCCCGATATATGTTTTCTCGGCGGCCTTGAGGAGCTTGTGATCCTTCGGGAGTATCCATGTCGGGAAATAAGTTTCCGTCGGATATTTGAGTCCCTTCCAGCTCGGCTTTTCGTACCTGAGCAGTTTCACCTCGGCCTCGACGCCTGCTTTTTTGACAGCTTCACGCACCTGTCTGAGCGCGAGGTCTTTTGTTTCGCCCGTAGTCAGACGCCTGTCGAGCTGAATATAACATTCATCGGGCACGGCGCACATTGACGGCGTTTTGCAGGTAACATAACTGACGACAACGGTGCCCTTCCCGAGGAAAGCGTCCTTCTTCAGCCTGTCGTTGAGCTTTTCTATCTCTTTTATAATACCGCTCATCTTGTAGATGGCGTTTATTCCCCGATCCGGCATGGAGCCGTGCGCGGCCTTGCCTTTTGTCGTCACGCCTATCTCCATTCTCCCCCTCTGTCCTATGTACAGGTCAAGATTTGTGGGCTCGGTGATAATAACGCATTCGGGTTTCAGTTTGTCTTCTTTCACTATGTACTGCCAGCAGAGGCCGTCGCAATCCTCTTCCTGAACGCTGCCGACGACGTAAAGGGTGAAATCATCCATGAGATTGAATTTTTTGAGGAGCTTCACCCCGTAAACCATGCCCGCCATTCCGGCGAGCTGGTCCACCGCGCCCCGCCCGTAAATTATGCCTTTTTCAAGTTTGCCTTTGTAGGGGTCCCATTTCCACTGTTTGATGTCGCCTACGCCGACGGTATCTATGTGCGCGTCCATGGCGATGATGTGTTTGCCGCGGCCGATTTTGCCGAGGATGTTTCCCATACCGTCTATTCTGACGCTGTCAAAACCCGTCTTGAGCATCTCCTTGCGTATCCTCTCAATGACTTTTTCCTCACCGCAGGATTCACCGGGAATGGCGACCAGATCCCTCAGGAACTTAACAACATTTTTTTCTTCTTTCTTTGCTTCCTTAAGTAAATTAACTTCCATGCCAAATCTCCTTTGGAACAAATTTTAACGCTCGAATGTTAGCAAATGCGCCGTGAAAAATCCAATTTCATTATGGCAACGGATTCAGCCCGTATTTTTCTTTTTCATGGTGTAAACTTTGATAAATTTCTGAAAGTATTTGGAAAGTATTGGGAAAGTATTGGTGAAAGTATTGGGACGTCCTACATTCTTTTTCATTTTCAGCTTGCCGTCGTCATTTATTCAGCTATCCCAACCTGCCCCTATATTTTCTTCGGGACGGGGGATATTCACTTCATCCTCTATCCTCTCCGCCCGCTTACGTAATTTTACGATCTTATCCAGCAGACTCTGGAAAGAGTATCCCATGGCTTTACTGCTCTTTTCCAGCTCATTGACCCGGAAATTTAACCACAGAATCATCAATAAAAGACAAACAAGTACCAGCATCCAGTTCATTTTGCCCCCCTTTGTTCCTCCCGCGCCGGAATATGAAAATCCATGCTTTTTGTATCAACATTCCCCGTTAAATTCGAATTGACACTTTACTTGGCTACAATGATACTGAACACAAAACGGAGGCTTATAATTCTTTGCCCCTTTTTTTTTGCCTGGTTTGTTTTTTTATTTCTCTCAGATATTTTAGATCCTCAATGTCCTTTGGCCGCCCTGCGGCTTTCTTCATTTTAATGAGGTCATTCAATGAGGCAAAGTTCCCCTTTGTTTTGCCGAGGCGCTCTGTCTTTTTGTTTTTCCATATCTCTTTAAATGTCACGCCTTTTACTGAAGGATGAATATCTAAACGATTGGACTGTCCCCTGAACAATACCTTATATTTTAAAATATCCTCGTAGCTCATATCTTGCAAATCGTATCCTAAAGATTCAATTGCGGTTCGACATTTTCGTACATTCTCTATTTCCGGTTTTACGAGTATATCTATATCCAGAGTATCACGAGTATAACCTATCGACGAAAATGCGAATGCGCCGATAATTACATATTCTACTTTATTTTCGTTTAAGGATTTTATTATGTTTTCCGCGGCTTGTCGATCCATTATGGATTCCCCTTCTTCTTTCTAATAGTTCAGAGCGTTCAAATAAAAGTTTAAACCTTTCTTCGGTGGTTAACGCCAACATTTGAGCAACATCGTATTCTAATTCCGCCCGCTGAGCCTCAGGAGTACCTTCCTCATCCGGCCGGATGAGCAATAAACCTTTTAACTTTCTCATAATATTATTATAGCAAGTTTCGGCGTTTCACAAAAATGCAAAGGAAAAGGAGATGGTACGTATATGCGCGGTCGCCGTCTTTTTTCATTAACGCTTTGCGGCGGAATCCCTTATCTCTCTTTCCAGCAGTGTGTTATGCGGCAAGCATATCAAAAGGTCATATCACAAGACAAGTTTACGCATAAGCAATCCCGACGATGACCGGACGCGGGGAGCCGATGTTTTTAATACAAAAGGTTTTTACCGGCCCCTCAGTCCCCGTAAATAATTATTCTTTTCCGGCTGTAAAGCCCCAGCAGCACGCTGGTGGTCTCTATGTCGGTATAATATATTTTCTTTATACCTGTCTGCCGCGTTACATCGTTTATGTTATCTCTGTCCCATTCCGCCGAAAGATTGTAGCCGGAGCCGACACGGGTTATCATGTGCCTGTCGAGCATTGCGCTCTTTGAGCCCACCGGTGTTTTTTTAAAATCGGTTGAATGGGGCTCAATGACTTTTTTGTACAGCAATCCCGGTGGCGAAAAAGACCTTGGCATCCCTATGTAAGCCGCGCCCGGTTTCGGCCCTTCCAGCGGCTTCACATACAGGTTGTTTGACGCGTGATTAGATAAAAACAGGACAACCGCAAAGACAAGATAAGGGCTAATTGCCATACACGACGGTTTTGACGCGCGTATAAAGGCCCAGCAATACAGAAAACACCTCGGTATCGGCGTGTTCTATAACTTTTATATCCCCGTTTTCGGCTGCGGCCTTGGTTCCGCAGTCTCCCCACGCGAAAAGCCAGAGCACGGAAGTGGATTTTGACATACCCACTTTTGTGCCTATTTCGGTCTTGTCGTAGTTCGTATCAAGGGGCCGGCGCACGTTATAAATGCAACCCTGCAGGCACAATAATATACCCAGTGCAATTCCGATTGCTTTCGCCCCCGTAGTTTTCATAAATAAATCTCCTTTTCTCAGATAATTTATCAATTTTTTTTACTTTACTCCTGCTGATTATAC
>VMTH01000113.1 GCA_013791745.1 Candidatus Omnitrophota bacterium | reverse complement strand
ATACGAAAACACTTTTACAAGTGTGAAAAGTGCATGGTCAGGAGATCCAGGAATATACAAAGATGGTAGTTTTTACAGTGTGGGAAGTGCTGTCAATCTGGTTACAATAGGCAAGGCATCAGGACTATTTGGAGAAGTAACTGTTAAATTAAACAGAAATTTTAACTTATGGTTCGATTACAATATAAACAGCGAAATCACTTTTGATACCCCAAAAGTTTGTGTGGACGATGATGATAAAACTTTAACACTCGTTAATTTTCTTGATAATCCAGGAGAAAAAATTAAACTTACAAGAACGATAGGAATAGGAATATCATATTACTGGCAATGGGGAAATAAATATTGGGACTATTATTAAATTTTTAATGAGACTTTTATGTCGTTAGAGTATTCAATTTGATTTTACAGTACCGAGATATTTCTCCCTAATTTTTTTACCCTGGCGCCATGAGGCGTATTTATATTTGCCCTGGCGGATCCGGATGTGGCCGAAGTAATATTCGGAATCATCAATAATTATGATCACCTTGCCGGTTTCGGCGTTCTCGTAAATACCGGGCGGGATTTTCCGGAAGCGCTGCCTGGCCATGGGGGCGGGGCAGGGCGGCCGGTTTTCTTTTTTTGTGGAATTGCGCATCCGTAATTATAGCTTAAGTAGGGTATGAAGTCAAAACGGCCGTAAATGCCGCCGCGGGAGCCGCTCCGTTTTTGAGCGGAAGCTCCGACGACAGATATTCGGCCGCTCCGGATATCCCGGGGAATCCGGAGCCGGCGGCCGGAGCTGATAAATTACCCTACAGAAATGGCGAGTCTGCGAGACATTAAAGTAGGGTAAAATAAAAATCATTGTCGTGGAGAGTAAACTTTTACCCTACGGGGGAAAGTTTACATAATTAACTTTATCAACGAGCGGGTTATTTAACGGATAAGAAGATTTTCGAATTTATTTTTTCCTTTGATTCTATAAATAGAAAAATCAGCGTCTAAACTGATTACTTTTTTAATATT
>VMTH01000112.1 GCA_013791745.1 Candidatus Omnitrophota bacterium | reverse complement strand
TTCCCCCGTCGGACACATCAGAGATGTCGCCGTTTTCCGGAGGGAGGGTGAAGGAGTTGAAGATTTCGGGCATCTTCACCTCGGGAATGTGGGAATACGATATGAACCTCGTTTACATAAACATAGAGGGAATGAAGGACCTCTACGGCACCGGCGATATAGCGACGGGTTTTGAGATAGCCGTTGCCGATTCCGCCCGCGCCGATGAAGTCGCCTCCTCGATTCGCAAGGCCCTGGATGTGAGGCTGTGGGTGCGGACATGGAAGGAAATAAACCGCACTCTTTTCGCGGCGCTGGAGCTCGAGAAAAAAACGATGTTCATAATACTGAGCCTCATCGTCATGGTGGCTGTCTTTAACATAATCTCCAGCCTGCTCCTCCAGACGATAGAGAAGGTGCGGGACATAGGGGTTCTCAAAGCTCTCGGCGCCGACAGGGGCTTCATAGAGAAGATCTTCGTTTATCAGGGTATAATGAGCGGCGCGGCGGGTTTGATACTCGGCAATCTCATCGCCGTTGCGGCCTGCCTTCTTCTGAGAAGATATGAGTTTATAGATATTCCGGCGGCCGTTTATTATATGAACAAGCTCCCCGTGATAATGAGCCTCAGTGATTTTGCCGTGGTGAACGCCGCGAGCATGTTTTTTATTCTGCTGGCGTCATATATGCCCGCGAGGCAGGCGGGGAAGCTCTCTCCGGCGGTGATTTTGCGCTATGAGTGACATTCTCGTATTTGAAAAAGCGGAGAAAGTCTATTCCGCCCTCACGCCTCTTGAGGTGAAGGCACTGTCGGAAGTTTCTTTCTCGCTCGCGGAATCGTCTTTCACATATCTTCTGGGCCCGAGCGGCTCCGGTAAGACAACTCTTTTAAATCTCGCGGGGCTGCTGGATTCTTCCACATCGGGGAAGGTGATAATCTCCGGCAAAGACACTTCTCTTATGACGGAAAAAGAAAAGGCGAAACTCAGAAACACATCGGTGGGCTTTGTCTTCCAGCAGCCGACTTTCCTTCCGGAATTCACGGCCTCGGAAAATGTGATGCTGCCTTCGCTGATTGCCGGGGCAGACAAAAAAACAGTTTACGAAAAAGCGAAAAACTTTTTTGATACCATGGGCGTGGGAGACCGCGCCCAACATTATCCCTCACAGCTTTCCGGCGGTGAGCTCCAGAGATTCGCCATCCTCAGGGCGCTGATGAACGATCCCGCGCTCCTCCTCTGCGACGAGCCCACAGGCCAGCTCGACGACGGTAACGCCGCTCTCGTTATGAAGGCGATGACGCTATTTTTGGAAATGAGTTCCGCCGCCGTGCTCTTCGTCACCCACAACCGCGACCTCGCCGCGGCCTCGGGCCGACGCGTGCTGCATCTTCGCAACGGCGTCCTCCAGGATTGAAGAGGAAAAAGGGGACGTCCTTAATTAATTGTTATTTTGGATGGCATAATTAGGGCGTTTGTGATAATATAAAACAATTGTGTGTTTTGCAGACAGCTTTGATTTACATCCGCGCGTTCCGTTGATTGATGAAACTGAGACGGAGGAAAGTCGAAATGACCCCGTACCAGAGCCAGCGGCACGAGGTAAATGGAGAAGATGAGAAAAAATGTAGAGCGTCGTCAATGTTTTAGAGGAGGGGAATAATTATTATGAACAATACGATTAACAAGATAGTGG